>JAJRQB010000076.1 GCA_024280485.1 Deltaproteobacteria bacterium | reverse complement strand
GTAGCACCTACCCCTCGCAAGCTAATTTGCTGGCTGTGTTGCCCTGCAATTCAAGGTGAACTTTTGTAGCTTCACATTATTCATTACAAGCTGAGAGATCCCCCTAAGTTCAACGTCACCATAGTATGACGAAGCTCCAAGCTTCTCCATAAAGGTAGCAACAACATTCTCATCGACTGCAATACCAGCAATTGTGACGTCACCACCTGAAGCAGAAAAACTGGTCAACCAGAGTTTATCGGGCAGAGCATGATTAAGCTCATCCAAAAGATGAACGGGGCCAGATCGACCGTCCTTTAGAACCTGTAATATCTCGAGTTTCTTTTTCAAATCTGCTTGTAACTTTTTATAGCGTGAAACCTCACCAATTTTTTTCTGCAATTGCCTAATCTGCGTCTCTACAGAGGATATTTCAGCTTTTTTAGAATCTATTTTTGACATCATCCTAAAATACTCAGCGCCACAGACGATCGAAACGGCAAGCATACTCAAGGTCAGAATCGACAACTGAGCCCTCAGTCTTTCTTTTTTCTGAGCAGCTCGTACAGGGAGAAGATTTATTCTAATCATTTGTCACCAACCCTTCTCATTGCCAATCCGGTCGCAACTGACAACATGGGGCCTATTGCTTTCAGGTATTCTAAATCGAAATCTTTCTCGTTGACCGAGATATTTCTGAAAGGATCAATCACCTCGGCGGGTATTCCAAGTTTTTTTTCCAGAGCAGCACAAACCCGCTGTGACTTGGACACCCCTCCGGTTAGATAAATTTTAATAATTTTGTCATCACCAGATGTTGCCGCGAAAAAATCCAGGGACCGCTGTACCTCCTGTACCAAATTGTCTACAGCATCTACCATAACTTCGTCTATCGCTTCGGGGTCAACATCGTCAACAGATCTTCCTCCCATTTTTGCCATCTCAGCTTCTTCGCTACTTATTCCCAGTCGTTTTTGCAACTCTTCACGAATCAGGTTCCCGCCAGCTTGAATATCACGAGTGAAGAGCGAAACATCACTCTTCAGAACGTTTACACTCACGGCACTTGCCCCGACATCAACAAGGGCAACCACTTCATCCTCTACAAAACCATAGTTAACATTGAATGTGTTTTCAGTCGCGAAACAATCAATGTCCATAACAACTGGCTCTAATCCAGCCTCAGAAAAGACGCCGACAAAGTCATCTATATAGTCCTTTTTTGCGGCAACCAGCATAACATTCATCTGAGATGGATCCTTGGAATCCGGCCCAAGAATCTGGAAATCGATATTGACCTCAGAAAGATCAAATGGGATATATTGCTCTGCTTCCCATTGAATACTTGCCTCAAGCTCTTCCTCAGTCATAAGCGACAACATTATTTTTCGAATAATCACTGAATGACCAGAAACGGATGTTGCAACCCGTTTCCCCTTCACCTTCATCCCAACGATAAGGTTACTAATCGCTTCGACGATCGCAGATGAATCCATAATTGTATTATCGACTATTGTCTCGACGGCGAGTGGAAAAACACCAACATTTAGAAGTTGATAATTCCCTCGGGACTCCCTTAGTTTGACGAGTTTCACGGAACTCGACCCAACGTCAATCCCTACCAGCTCTTTTTTTGATGAAAACAGCATCTAATTATTCCATCCAGTTGGTAAAAAGTTTTATGTGAAACACATCATTCACCTTCAGGGAAAACCTTCGCCTTATCAGAAAGCTCAAGGCCAAGTGCTAAAATGATCTTTCTCATTGTATCAACACGACACGCACAACCCTGTTCAATCCGAGAAATCGTTAAAGGCGACAACTCGGCTTTACGAGCCAGCTCAGCCTTACTCATCAGACGTGCTTCTCGCATCTGCATAACTCGATTTAATGACATTGATCTCGCCCCATAAATAGTAAACACCCTCAATATTAGGCGTAATTATAGGTCAAAGATAGCTAGTGTCAAGAAAAAATTAACTTCTGCCAGTTTTTCACACATATAGCGACAGTACCTATTTTCATCTCAAAAAGCCTAGATACCAGCGGATCAACTGTGGTCCCCACAACAAAAAACAGATTGCCGCAAACGACAAAAAAGGTCCGAACGGCAAAGCAAAACGTGTATCCTCACGACGCAAGAGCATAAGTGGAACCCCAATGATGGTACCTGCCAAAGATGCCAGAAAAATGATAGGGAAAATTGATTTCCAACCAAGAAAAGCGCCAATCATCGCCAACAACTTTATATCGCCGCCACCCATCCCCTCGCGCTTGGTCAGAAATTGATAACCCCAGGCAATAGTAAGCAATAGTCCACCACCAAGTAAGATCCCAAAAAAAGAATCGAACCAACTCAACCAGGGGATGATAAAGGAACAGGCAAAACCGACAACAATCCCAGGCAAGCTGATGACATCTGGGATAATTTGATGATCCAGATCGATAAAGGTGATGACAACAAGAGCCGCCGCGAACAACCAGTAGACCGGTGTCGCCGGGCAGAACCCAAAAGAATAAAGAACGAGGGCAAACAAACCGCCGGTAAGAAGCTCAATCAGCGGATAGCGTAAAGAGATCTTCTGCCCGCATCCGGCACATTTCCCTGCCAGGAACAGATAGCTGAGAATCGGAACGTTCTGATACCAACGGATACGATGTCCACATTGCGGACAGGATGAGGGCGGCGAAACAATCGACTTGCCCGCCGGGATACGGTAGATGCAGACGTTAAGAAAGGAACCAACAATGGCCCCTAAGATAAAAGCAGAACTGAGAAAAAGATAGAATTCAAACGGCAAGGGGCCAACTCCTTCAATAACAGCAAGGGCTAATTCGAGGTTGAGGGCTCGTCCGACGGCTTTTTCGGTAGGGTATTAGCAAATTTGCTTGTACTGAAAACTCGCCCGCTCTTCAGCACAACCCAGTCCCCACCGTAAGGATCAACCGATAATTCTCGCAAATAACCTGCAGTGACAAGTTCAACCAGTTTTTCTGGCGAGCGCCCTTCCTGAGTTATAAATTTATCCAGGGCTTCTTCGATAGCTACGGCTCGCTCCAAGGCCAGCAGACGCATCTCCAAGCGATCCCTCAACAATAGGTTATCGGTATCGGACAGCATCTCTTTGAGAAAGAGGAGCGCCGTTTTGGACTTGCCACCGTAATAGGCCAATCGTGCTCCCAATGTTTTCAGATAGGCGGGGCTGCCAGGCAATTTGGCGGCCGTCATGATAAACCCTGACGCTGCTTCATAATCCTTTAAAAAATAGAAATTATTAAATCCGACAAAAAACGGCAAACGCCAATCACCGGTGCGATATTCCATCCCCTTACTGAGTAACCGGTTGGCCTCCTCGGGCTTGCCGGCATCCCAGGCCAACAAGCCCTCGGCCAGCATATAGGGATCGACAAAATAAGGATCCAGATCGGTCACGACATCAAGACTTCTGATCACAAACCGCCAATCTTCCTCATTCAGTATTTCTCCTTCTCCGCTTCTTCCCCCGATAAATGTCGCTATTTTGAGGAACTGAAAATCGGAGAGGAGGCCTTGATTACCAAGAGCAAGAATACGACTGAACCTTGAGGGGATGATGTATCCGGCGGGGGTATTCGACCGTACCTGCTCACGGGTTGTCCAAACGCTCTGAAAAATCAGGCTGTAAATAACGACGGCAAGCGCAAGGAGCAATATCGGCAGGAAACGGCGCATCAATTAAATTCCCGGCGAGAGAAAATAAACGAAGCCAACAACAGCAAAATGAAGATATAGATCGCGCCATAGCCGAAAGACAGGAACAGCCGTTGGCTCGTTATAGCGAGGCCATGGGCCGCTTCCAGCGTGAAATCAAAAACAGCAAAATTGGGCAATAGATAAGAGACGATATCGATGAAGGTTGTCAGCGACTCAGAAATAATCTTCTCCTGGGCCGCGAACTCTGATTTCATGTAAAAAACTACCTCCTCAATTGAGACACCCGCCACATAGGCGCTGAGGGAAAAAATCAAGGTGATCAATGAACTGCTGGTGATCGCGCTGAAAAAGACTACAATCGCGGTAAGCACTGAAAATTTTACCAGGACAAAAAAACAGGCGACAAAAAATATAGGCCAGGAGAAGCCGATAAAGTAATTGGGGTACAGGTAGAGTAAAAACCAGACCGTCAAACAGGAACAAACAAACAGCAGCAACAGGGAAGCTGAGACAAAAAACTGAATGCCCAGATATTTTCCCCAGATATATTGAGCACGGGAAATGGGCTTGGACAGGACCAGATGGATTGTCTTGCGGTCGATATCCTTGGCCATCAGGTTAACCCCGACAAAGAAGACCAGCAGCAGACCAGCAAAAGAGAGTGCGCTGAGATTCATGTCCACCGTCACCTTACCGATATCGCGCATAAAGAATCCGGCGACCGTGATATTAAGGCCAAACAGCAAGAGCGCCAGCAGGGCAATGCCGAACAGCGATCGATTGCGGATCCCCTCTTTGAAGGTAATCATGGCGAGTGAAAGGATACATCTCATGGTCTCTGCTCCTTCACATGTTGCATAAATAGTTCTTCCAAAGACATCCACTCTGAACGACAGCCCAAAACTTGAACACTGGCTTTGTTTAAATATTCGTTGGTAGAAAAATATTGGTCTCCGGAAACAGCCAACAGGTGCCCTTCGGCCTCATCGCGAATACTCGTGCCCAGTGAGTTCAAAACATCCTTTTGGGTTTCGGTAAGGCGGGTAGTCTGTAAAAAGACGGTCTTGCCGATATTCTGGAGAAAATCTTCCCGACTGAATTGTTTAATCAATCGGCCCTTAGCCATCAGACCGATCCGATCACAGAGGCGTTCGACATCGCTTAATATATGGGAGCAGAAAAAGATGGTTTTCCCCTGCTGCTTCAATTCCATAACCAGATCAAAAACCATTTTGCGCCCGATCGGGTCAAGCCCCGACATCGGCTCATCAAGAATAACAATTGAAGGATCGTGAAGCAGCGCAAAGCAGATCCCGGACCGCTGCAGCATTCCCTTGGAAAAGGTCCGCAGCGGCCTCTTTTGATCCTCCAAAAGATTCAATTTACCCATCAGTTCCTGTCCGCGCTTTTTTATTTGTGCAGGGTCAAGGCCTGATGTCTGCCCACAGAACCTGAGAAGCTCAAGAAGGGTCAGATGATCGTACAGATAGGGATTTTCGGGCAAATAGCCTATTTCACGTTGGATGGTCGTTTCACCTAACGGCTTACCGCGAAAAAAAACAGTACCAAAATCTGGGCGGATAAGGCCCAGAAGCATTCTGATGGTTGTGCTTTTGCCCGCCCCATTTGGGCCGATGAGCCCAAGAACTTCGCCCTTAATGACATCCAAGGTCAAATCGTTTACCGCCCTGACTTTCTTCTTAAACAATCCGGGATTGTAGGTCTTGGAAACATTAACGATCTGGATTTCACTCATCCATAATCTCCATTAGATTAAAATCAATCCCTCTACCACGCGGATAAAAGGATTCAAGGGGACGTCCGGTATCTCGCGAGGCCTGCAGTATATTCAGATAATGTTGAAAGGCCCAGGGTAATTGATCGGCCGGCATCAAATCGATGGTGCGCTGGATCGCAACATGCGCGGCATCCTCGCGCCCAACCTTCAAATAAAGCCTTGCCAAGTTATACCACTGCCAACGTGCCCCCTCAAGCATTGATAACTGTTCATAGTACGGCAGAATTTTTTCGGCCAATGAGACATCTTTCCGGCCCAGCGCTTCCCTGGAATAGGCAGGCAATGCGTTGCTAAGCACCCGATAAGAACTGTACGGATGACTGACCAAGACATCAAAATCTTTCAAGGTCGTTTCAATCTGAGAGTTTCCAGAGAAACTCCTTTTTAAATTTCCGATCCGAATTTCCTGATAAAAAAGAATCGTCGTCAAACCGATACCCAAAAAAATACTGAAAACCATGATTTTCCGGCTGCCCGGTGAAAATCTGATGGTTTTCAAAGGATATTGAGAAAGCAATCCACCCAGAAAAGTAAAAAAAAGCACCAGGAGAGAGGGCGAACGCAAAGGCCAAGACAACATCGATTGAAGAATAAAGGGAAGCAGGAAAAGATGGCTGTACAGAAAAACAGGTGAAAACTGACTGTTTCTGGCAATAAAATTGGTCTTAATTTTCCACAAGAGTAAAAAAAGCAGAACAAGAAGCAAGCAGAATGCTAACAAGCCACCTTCACAGAGGATCTGCAGCAATTCATTATGTGCCGAGTCGGTATTGACCATGGCCTCATAAGGCACGAAACCGAGCAGTTGGTGGGACGATGGACCATACGCATTTTGAATAAAGCCGTAATTGTCCAAGCCGACTCCCAACCAGGGATTATCCAGAAATATCAGGACAGCGCTCGTCCAAAAAACAAAGCGAGCATCGGCACTCATCCCCACCTTGCTGAGTGAACGGATAGCCTCTGAACTGAGCCACCCGTTCAGTCCCATGGAAACGAACAGGGCAAAGATCAGACAACCGACCAGAAGATAAAGCTCTTTTCGACCCTTCGCATTGTCCGTCAAATAACGACGGCTGACGACCAGCCAGAGCAAAAAAAACCACACTAGCGCAAGAGATAAAAATCCGGCCCGCGAACCGGTGAGAAAAAAAACAACGGCAACGACAAAAAACGGGAGAAATCTCAGTGAGGACAAAGGCCTTGATGCGAGTTTATAATCAGAATGGACATAACGATAGCAATACGCCAGCAGAACAAGCGATAAAAACAGCGCAAAGAGATTAGGCTGTCCAAAAATTCCACCTACCCGCATCGATACATTGGGCGGCAGAAGAAACGGGATCAGCATGGTCCCGCTTGGACCGGTCAGAGCAAAATGGAAATATTCATACAGCCCGAGAATCGCTGCCAACAGACCGAAAAACTGCAGGGCACTGTTCAAACGATCTAGAAACTGCGGGTTCTTGAACGAAAAATCGGTGAGTAGAATCAGATAGATGACAAAAACGGCAAAGACAAAGGTCTGAATAAAAGCCCAGCCTGGGTCGAAGGCCTGCACTGCTGAAACCAGAAAAACGGACCCAAGCAGGATAAAAACCGCACTGACCCAGGAAAATTCGAGTTCTGCATTCTTTGCAATAAATTGTCGGGCAACAAACAGGACAGCAAAGGCAAATACAAACAGCTTACCGGCCCTGTCGATATCCGCAAGACCCGGAACAGTCAGAAACTGCAGCAGGAGAATGACCGCAGCAAGTTTCATTGCACCCTGTTTACTTCTCCTCACTTGAAAACCCTTAACAATATTCAAACATAAGGAAAAAGCCCCTCACATAAGAGGGGCTTTCGGACTTACAGGACTTCTAAATATTTTCTAAACCTGTCACAGTTCCCATAGGTTAGTAGTCCAAACTGAAACAGACGCCTTGGTAAGAGAAATATTCAAAATACTGTCGTCGATCGCCGTACCAGTTACGTAAGGTTGTTTATAAATGTTGTTCAAATCCTGCGCAGTGGCATAAATCAAATTGCCGCCGGGATGGCCAGTTGCAATGGAATACCATTGCGACGTTGCAGTCGTGGAGCCGCCGTTATTGTAACGAGCAACAACCTTAGGGGAAAGACCAATATTCAATACTGTGCTGGAACCATTGGAACCAATGTTCAACTCGCCTTTATCTTGAGCAGTAGTAGTTTTTGCATCATCAGTATCAGATATGACATCCTCAGCAAAAGAGCCGGAAACAAACACACCGAGAAGTAACATAATTGCGATCAGACTGCTAAGTTTTTTCATAATTGTTCTCCTTTGAGCTATTCGTGAAAAAGCGAAAATATCGTCAAACTATTAATAGGGATAATAATACTCGTCGGTGTAAAAACCCTCCAGAGAGGTCTTGATGGTTTTCAAATCACTCTGGCCCGCTGAGTTAAAGGCCTTCTGACGATAAGAAGCAAATTGTGGGATAGCAATTGCTGCCAGAATACCGATGATCGCCACGACGATCAGCAGCTCGATCAGGGTGAAACCCTTTTCGTTCTTGCGGAAACGAAACTTGTTCAACATAGTCGTTCTCCTTTAAAAAAATATGGGAAATATCGCCGTACGGAACGGCACGCTAACGAACTTACTTATTCAATGATACAGGAGTCGTGCCAACCCTGAAAAAAGAAATAAACTATGTGAATTCAATTACTTAGGATTGACATTGAAAAACATCCCCCTACTACCGCCCTAAACTGTGACAAATTACGCGGGATACAGTGACAAATTTTGTCACTCCAAGCTACAATCATTGAAGGCTATCTTCTGCATCAAGGCCCAACTTGTCGAGGCGATAACGGATCGAGCGAAAACTAATGCCTAGCATTGCAGCAGCTTTCGTACGTATGCCTCCGGTACGGGATAGAGCCTGCAATAGCAGTTTTTTCTCTACGACTGCGAGGTGTGTATCTAGCTCAAACCCCTCATCAGGGATTCTTAGTTGTCTAGCCCCCCCCTCAGACTTTCCACAAAGCATTTCTTCAGGAAGTGATTCAAGTGGCAACCCCTGATACCAGCCTAGTGCAATCGCTCGTTCGACAATATTTGCCAGTTCGCGAATGTTGCCTGGCCAGGAATGGTTCAGCAGACATTTCAATGTCTCTAAGGGGACATGAGGGTCACTGACCTGTCCATGTTTGCGAAAAAAACAGTCGATGAGCAGCGGGATATCTTCTTTACGCTCTCTTAATGGCGGGAGCTCTATCCGCACGACGTTAAGACGGTAGTAGAGGTCTTCACGAAAGCTGCCTTCGGCAACCTGGGCATCAAGATCCCTGTTGGTGGCGGCAACAAGGCGTATATCCAGAGGATGGTCTTGAATGCCACCAACGCGTCGGAACTCTCTTTCCTGCAGCACCCTCAACAACTTCACCTGCATTCCATGGGGGAGCTCACTTATCTCATCCAGAAAAAGAGTGCCGCCATTTGCTGTCTCGAAGAGGCCATCCTTTCTACGATCTGCGCCAGTAAATGCTCCTTTTTCATGACCAAAAAGCTCTGATTCAATGAGGTTTTCCGGAATAGCACCACAGTTCACCGGAACAAAGGGACCATTTTTGCGTGGGCTGTTAAAATGAATGGCCTTTGCAACAAGCTCTTTGCCTGTACCACTTTCACCACAAACCATGGTGTTGGCCTGGCTGCCAGCCACACGTTCTATCAACGAATAGACCTGTTGCATGACCGCACTTTTGCCTATGAGATTAGAGAATGAATAACGCTCGCCCAAAACGGCCTTGAGTGCCAAATTCTCACGCTTAAGGGTAGACTTCTCTAGGGCTTTAGCGATGATCAAACGCACTTCTTCGGTCTTGAATGGTTTGATAATATAATCGTAAGCGCCGAGTTTCATCGCTTCAATGGCTTCTTCGGTGGTAGAAAAGGCTGTCATCATAACGACAAGAGCCTCAATATCGAGACGTTTGATTTCACGCAACAATTCGATACCATTTTTATGGGGCATGCGAATATCGCTGATCACCAGATCAAATTCACCTTGCGTAAATAGTTCAAGCCCTTCCTTTCCATTTGCGGCCTCAGCGACTTCAAAACCGTCACGACGCAGCATAATGCTGAGCATTTCACGCATACTCGCCTCATCATCGACAATGAGAATTCTGTGTTGCTTAACAGCCATAAAAAATCCTGTAAGTTAAAAATAAAGGCGAAATGCTGCTCCACCATTCAGGCTTTCGCCTAGTTCGATACGACCACCATGCGAATCAACAATGGAAAAAACTGTCGCCAATCCGAGACCTGTCCCTTTCTCCTTCGTCGAAAAAAAAGGATCAAACACCCTATGGCGAATTTCAGGTTTTATCCCAGACCCGCTATCTTCGACAGTCAGACATTTAGAGTGTTCGTTAAAGGATAATTTTAAAATACCAGATCCAGCCATCGCATCAGTTGCATTCAGAAATAGATTCCATATTGCCTGCCGTAACATGTTTATGTCAGCGATCAGAAATGCATCTTGAGAGCTTCCAATCTCAAGAGTAATGTCACGAAATCTCTCATCGCCAGCGAGAAGATTCTGACACTCTGCGAACAGTAGTGAAATTTTAATTTCTTCCATCTCGGGAGGACGTGGACGGGCGAAAATCAGAAAGTCAGTTAGCAACTTAGAAAGACGATCTGCTTCTCTAAGGACTATCGCCATGAGACGAGAATCTTCACCAGAGAGTGTTGTCCCTTCAAACAAAAGCTGCAGTGAACCACTGATCGAGGCCAACGGATTACGAATTTCATGGGCCATCCCGGAGGCCATTCGCCCAACCGCAGCGAGACGATCATTGCGCTTAAGTTGTTCTTCAACTTCCTTGAGCTGACTAAGGTCCTGAAAAGTAACCAACAAGCCAACGTCATTCTCTTGATGGTCCTTGATTAAAGTTGTCGCGTAACCAAGGACTATTTTCTGGTGTAAACTATTTTCAGTAATTGTCTCTGCGCGCGTGACAAGACAATAACCTTCATCATTAATTACAGGAAGATTGGGAAAGACTTCTCGGACATCGCGATCATAAACCTCTTCAAGTTGATATCCTGTAATCTCCTCAGCCGCCGCATTGAATGATCGCATTCGGCCGCGTCGGTTGATAATCATCAATCCGCTGCTGATATGTGAAAGAATCGTAGAATTAAGGCGTTCCAGTTCCTGATAGTCGATACTTTTGCGTTGAAGTTCGGCTTCACTGGAGCGCCATCGCCCGGCCAAAGTACCACTTAAAAGGCCTGTCAACAGAAATGCAACCACATGGACAAATACGGAATAAAGATATGGATCCAAGGCTGTTGGAATTTCGTTGTTTAATATTCTCAGATAACCAAAATACTGTAGATCGAGGAGTCCACCATAGAGAATTGCAGCTGTACCGGAAACAAAGAAGGTCTGCCTGCGCGTCAGTAGAAAACTTGCAGAAATGATAACCAGCAGGTAAACGAAAGAGAAAGCACTAAGAACACCGCCAGTGATCAATATGATGGCAGTAACGAAAATGAGGTCCCAGAGAAGCTGAATTTGAGCAAAAAAACGGAATCGCTTGACCCACAAAAGAGTCAATGCAGAGGCAAGGGCCTGAATATAAGAGAGAGCTAGTAATAAAAATAGAAAGGGGGCGATATCGCCCCCCATTTTTCCATTTAAAAAGAAGACTGCCGTACCACCGAGGAAAAGTGTTATGACCGCGACACGAAAAGCAAGGAACCATGCAAGACCTCGACGATCTGGTCCCTGGCCTGAGAAGATTTGTTTTTTATCAGTGTTCAACCGCCAACAGTTCCAGCAAGCTTCAAGATTGGAAGGTACATCGCGATGACCAATCCACCGACTGTTGTTCCCAGAAAGAGCATTAGAAGAGGCTCCATCATCGCAGTCAAGTTGCCAACGGCGTCATCAACCTCATCATCGTAAAAATCAGCAATCTTGCTCAGCATGGCATCAAGAGCACCAGCTTGCTCACCAACTTCTATCATCTGACAAACCATTGGTGGGAATACTCCAGATTCCTTAAGGGGTTCTGCAATCGTTTTCCCCTCACTGATACTTTCACGCACGTTGCCAATCGCTTTTTCAACGGTTCTATTGCCCGCCGTTTTGCGGACGATATCCAACCCGTCTAGAATCGGGACACCACTAGAGATCATGGTTGACAGGGTTCGCGCGAATTTGGCCACCGCAACTTTACGAATCAACGTACCGAAAATGGGAGCCTTTAGAGCCCAATCGTCTATGAGGTCACGCCCTTTTTTTGTGGCATAGATCTTTTTAACCCCCGCAATAAGGGCAAAAATACCACCGATGATAACAAGGATATAATTTTGGACAAAATTACTTATATTAATAACAATCTGAGTTGGAAGCGGTAACGTACCGCCAAAATCAGCGAACATTTTTTCAAAAGCAGGAATAACAAAAACCAGGATAACGGCAATGACGACAAAGGCTATACTAATGATAGTTGTCGGGTAAGTCATCGCACTCTTAACCTGCTTTTTGAGTTTAAGAGCTTTTTCGATGTAAGCTGCTAGCCGGTTGAGAATGGTATCAAGAATACCGCCGACCTCTCCAGCCGCAACGAGGTTAACATAAAGTTCATTGAAAATTTTGGGATGTTTACCAAGCGCATCAGCGAAGGTTGAACCAGATTCAACATCCTCTTTAATCTGAAGGAGAGCAGTTTTAAAGGTTTTATTTTCCTGTTGATTTGAGAGAATATCAAGGCATTGAACAAGGGGCAGGCCAGCATCAATCATGGTGGCAAACTGACGGGTAAACACAACCAGATCCTTGGTTGTTACTTTCTGTTCCATACCAGGGATCTTGATATCCAGACTCAACCCCCCTCCTCGTTGCTTAATCCTGCCCGGCATAATCCCTTGGCGCCGCAACATCGCAGAGACTGCTCCCTCGCTAGTTGCTTCCATGACGCCTTTAACAGTCTTTCCAGCACGGGAATGCCCGCTCCAGGAGAATTTAGCCATTGATTCACCTCTTTCGGGATCGATAATAAACTATTAAATTAAGAATTTGAACCGGACGGTGCCATTGCTTGCTGACGCCGAAGTATCGATGCCGGATTTGCAAACATCTGCTTAAGTTCATCAATATCTGAAGAACGTGACAACGCATCATCTTGCGTAATTTTTCTGCTATGAGCCAGCATAAACAGCGTCTGGTTCATGGTCTGCATCCCAAATTTATCTTGACCTATCTGCATCTGAGAATAAATTTGATGAATCTTGTCTTCTCGAATGAGATTACGAATAGCCTGATTTGGAACCATCACCTCAAGGGCCATAGATCGCCCAGAACCTGATGCATTTTTTATTAAAGCTTGGGAAAGCACCCCTTCCAGGACAAAAGAGAGCTGGGTTCGGACCTGTGCCTGCTGATTGGTCGGGAAGACATCCACAATCCGGTTGATCGTCTGGACACAACCGTTCGTATGGAGAGTCGCAAAACAGAGGTGACCGGTCTCTGCGATCGTTAACGCAGCCTCAATGGTTTCAATATCACGCAACTCGCCCAGCAGGACAACATCAGGATCTTGACGAAGAATATATTTAAGCGCTTTTTTAAAACTCTTGGTGTCAGCTCCAACTTCCCGTTGATTTACGAGGCATTTTTTGTGGGGATGCAGGTACTCAATCGGATCTTCAATCGTAATAATATGTTCAGATCGTTCCATATTTATGGCATCAATAATTGCGGCAAGGGTCGTCGATTTGCCACTACCAGTTGGTCCGGTCACCAGAACAAGCCCACGCGGTTTTTTTGACATTTCTCTGACAACTTCAGGCAAGCCAAGCTCATTAAACCCCTTAATTTCAAATGGGATCGCACGAAAAGCGCCAGCAACAGCACCGCGCTGCATAAAAACATTACCCCTAAAGCGAGATAGCCCTTTGACCCCGAAAGAGAGATCAAGTTCATTCTCTTCTTCAAAGCTTCTCTTTTGAGCATCAGTCAAAACGCTGTAACAGAGTTTCTTAGTTTCAGCAGGTGACATGGCTTCAGCTTTGAGAACCACCATCTGTCCATCAACGCGAATCAAGGGTGCAGATCCGGTTGATATATGCAGGTCAGAAGCCCCTTTTTCAATCATCGTTTTCAACAACTGGTGCATGTTAAGCATGAATTTTTCCTTAGGAAACATTTCATATGACAGATTCGGAAATCGTTACAAACCTGGCAAAATTGTACCCGTCAAATCTAACATAAGACTTAGGATGAACTATTTAATCGTCGGCAACAGTACAACGCAGAACTTCTTCAAGGGTTGTTACCCCTTCCATTAATTTGGTCAAAGCTGATTGACGCATAGTTTTCACTCCAAGGCGCATCGATTCCTGCTTGATTTCTGCAGTATTTGCCCCAGAAAGAACCATTTCCTTGATCCCTTCAAACATCGGCATAACTTGATAAATACCGATTCGGCCCCTGTAGCCAGTGTCGTTGCAGTTCGTACAGCCTCGTCCCCTGTAGGTAACAAATGATCCAATTTTGTCAGTAGGGATTCCGGCAGAGACCAAGGCATCGGTCATCAACTCTTCAGGTTCCTTACACTCGGAACAGATCCGACGGCCAAGGCGTTGAGCTGAGATAAGATTGACGGCCGAGGAGACAAGGAAAGGCTCAATCCCCATATTAAGCAGTCGATTTATGGTACTGGGCGCATCATTAGTATGCAGAGTAGAGAGGACCATATGTCCGGTCAAAGCCGCCTTTACTCCAATCTCTGCAGTCTCAAAATCTCGAATCTCACCAATCATGATAATGTCAGGATCTTGACGCAAAAAAGCGCGCAGTGCGGCAGCAAAGTTAAGACCTATCTCCTCGTGCATCTGGACCTGGTTGATCCCGGCAAAGTTAAATTCGACGGGATCTTCAGCTGTTGAGATATTCTCACTGATCTTGTTCAGTTCTGACAGCGCAGAATAGAGTGAAACCGTCTTCCCGCTCCCGGTAGGACCAGTAACCAGAACCATTCCAAATGGCTTATGGATCTCTTTTTTAAAATGTGCAAGGGCCTCTTCTTCATACCCAAGCTTGGTCATATCAAGCTGCAGGTTGCTTTTGTCAAGCAAACGCAAAACAACCTTTTCACCAAAAAGAGTCGGCAAGCAATTGACCCGGTAATCCATTTCTATTCCGCGGCCCATTTTGATCTTAATCCGACCATCCTGAGGCAGACGCCGCTCAGCAATGTCCAGATTAGCCATTATCTTCAGTCTGGAAGTTATCGCAGCTTTCAGTTTTTTAGGTGGCTTCATGACCTCATAGAGAACCCCATCAATTCGGTAGCGCACACGAAAGAGATGTTCATAGGGCTCAATATGAATATCTGACGCTTTCTTTTTAATGGCATCAGTCAGAATCAGATTGACAAGTTTGACAACCGGGGCGTCTTCACTCGCTTTTTCGAGAGAACCAGAATCTTCAAGATCGTCATCCTCAATAAGTTCTAGATCATCGTAGTCTTCCAAGTCACCCATAACATCAGCCAGAGAAGAACTCTGATCGTAATATTTATCAATGGATTCCTTGATTGCAGCTTCTGACGCGACGACAACCTCGACGTTGTAACCGGTCATAAATTTTATATCGTCGATGGCAAAGATATTTGAGGGATCAGACATCGCGACAATCAGGGTTGCACCGGCACGATTTATCGGGATCATTTGGTACTTTTGAGCAACTTCGGCAGGAACTGTTTCGATAACAGAAGGTTCAACATCGAATTCGGAAAGGTTGATCGAAGGCACACCGTAGTGTTTCGATAAAAACGTAGCAAGGTCAGATTCTTCAATATAGCCAAGCTTGATCAAGGCTGCGCCAAGCCTGGTCCCCTCTTTTTTCTGTGTATCCAGTGCATTCTTCAACTGATCATCGGTGATCAGTTGGTTACGTATGAGAAGTTCCCCTAGGCGATTCGTACTCATTGTAGTCCCAGCCCTCCATTAAAAATTATAATGTGCATATACGCTGTAGACAGTTTTTCATCAACCCTTTTTCAGGAGGGATACCGAACCACAGAAAAAAAGCTTCTTCACCCTGTCCTGCCAGCATTCCAAGGCCGTCCGCAGCAACAAGGCCGCGTGATCTGGCAGCATGGACAAAGGGTGTTTCAACTTGTGAATATACCATATCATAAATAGATGCACTAGCTTTAATCTTAGACAGAGGGCAAAACGAAATGTCTTCCCCTTTAAGTCCAATCGAGGTGGTATTGACGACCAGATCAACACGCTGCAGGTCAGCGACATATCCGGCATCACCCAATCCATAAACCTTGAGACTCTGATCTGGAAAAGCGGATGAAATTCTCTTGACCAATTGTTCAGCTCGCTCTTTGTTGCGGTTTACAATGCTGATGTCATTGACTCCTGAACGCAATAATGCGACTGCTGCTGCACGGCAAGCTCCCCCTGCTCCAAGCAAAAGAACACTTTTATTGCTGGGAAGAAAACCAACATCTTCCTGCAATGAGCGGATAAAGCCAAGACCATCAGTGTTGTATCCAATCAGTTCAGTATCACGACAGACAACAGTATTAACTGCGCCGATCAATTCGGCATCCTCGTCGACTCGATCTAACAAGGGGAGAATATGTTGCTTGTGTGGCAACGTAATATTGACTCCACCAATTTGCAAGGCACGCATCCCGTCGACTGCGGAGGATAAATTTTGAGGAGTTACATGGAAAGGAACATAGACAGTATCAAGACCCGCCGCTTTCATTGCGAGATTTTGCATAACGGGAGATAGAGAGTGTGATACCGGGTCGCCGAAAATACCATAAACGCGAGATTTGCCACCTAGTTCAATCATCATTCTTTGTCCGCTAGATAATCTTTATACTGGATAATTTTCACACCACTCAGTAATCGGCGACCATCAGCGACATCCTGATTGATCGCGGCTATCAAACTGGAAGTGTCGGCAAAAGTTTTTTCTTCACGTAACCGCGCGACAAAATAGAGCCGCAATTCTTTTCCGTAAAGATCGCCCTCAAAATCCAGAAGATAGACTTCAATCGTTTCCTCACCAGGCCCAAAGGTCGGACGGTTCCCAAGATTGACTAACCCCTGATAGTCAATATCATCAAGACGTACGATCACGGCATAAATTCCGGATGCAGGGAGTTGTTCCTTTTGAGTTGAAATGTTGGCCGTAGGGAACCCGATCGTACGGCCGCGCTTTTCGCCATCAACGACATGCCCCGAAAGAGTATAGTGCCGGCCCAGGAGAGAAGGGATTTTTTCAACACAGCCGGCGGTAAGAAGTTCACGAACACGGCTGGAACTATACGGGACACCATCCTTCCCAAGTGGGTTCAACACATCCACATTGAAGCCATATTGCTCACCCTGGGTCCTGAGAAAATCTCCCGTTCCTTTGCGATCTCGCCCGAAGGCATAATCATAGCCAACTACGATTGATCGAACGTGCAACTGCTCCACCAGAACATCACGCACAAAGTCCTCCGCCTCACAAGAGGCAGTTTCATCCGTAAACGGGGCACAGACCAAGATATCAACATTAGATGCAGCTATCAGCCGTACTTTTTCCTCGGCAGTATTTAACAAGAGGGGGGCGCGATCTGGTGCGACAACTTTCAAAGGATGGGGGTCGAAAGTATAGACAAGAGACTTAACATTTAACTCTCGTCCACGGCGCACTAACTTACGGAAGATATCTCGATGACCAAGATGTATTCCGTCAAAGTTGCCCAGGGCAACCGCAGTCCCCCGCTCCAAGCCAGCAACTGAATTGAGACTGTTAAAAACTTGCATAAATAATTGAGACCATCGCTAGCAGAGAATACAACTTTAAACCTCTAATATTTCAATGATGTTAACAGTAAAGCGATGCGGAAAAAATAAAAAAATCAGAGGATTCCCCTAGTTTGACAATAAATATGTGATCATATTGGAATCGACCTGTTTCAGCTGTTATTCTTACCTATGAATTTCCTGCGTCTTCCTACTTAGTCACAGAACATAAGGACAGTATCGTGACCTATTCTCAAAATTTTCGACGCAAGCTTCCCCTGTCAGCGCTCTTGTTTCTCTGCTTGATAGCTCTAGGCTGCGCTTTTCCTTCAAGTAAAAAACAATCTTCTGCTGTCATTGAAGAAGCCTATATCGACCTAAAACGGGGGTTCTCACTCGTTATTCCAGCAATCTGGACGCGTAAGCGGATCCCAGTATCTTCTCCTCGCTACAGCCCAAATACTGTCGAATGGCTGATCAACAGTACAAATAAATACGAGGGAACCTTCCAAATCAGTGTCAAAAGTACCATTCCACTACAGCAATACTTATCAAACCTTGAAAATGAGCATTTAAGAATCACAGAAGAGATGTCAGAAGACATGATACATCCAGCGGGTCCAGCATTACGCTGGGAGCTAGAGGACAAACAAGAAAACATCATATTGATTATAATTGAGGGGTCTGAGCGTAGACATATCATCACGGTTAGAGTAACAAACATGAATTACGATCAACTTCATAAAACAATAGAAAGGGTCATCAACAGCTTTTTGATTCTCCCAAATTGAGCATAAAGGAATTGCGATAGATGAATCCTCTGCACACATCTGATGTGATCAAAAAATACTACAAGAGTCACCCCTTAGCCTATCAGTTACTACTTGAACACAGCCACATGGTAACTCGCAAAGCCTTGGCAATTGCCCGAACACTCGCCAAAAATACAGAAATAGATCTCCTCTTTATTTCTGAAGCTGCGATGCTGCACGACATTGGCATGATCTTCACTCACGCTCCAGATCTTTATTGCCATGGAGAACACCCCTATCTGGCACATGGCGTAATTGGTCATAATATCCTTCAAGACGAAGGATTACCGCGCCATGCGCGAGTCTGCGAACGTCATACCGGTATCGGACTAACTGCTGAAGAGATCATTGCGCAAAACCTCCCCCTGCCAGTGCGAGACATGCTGCCTGAAACAATTGAAGAAAAAATTATCTGTTATGCGGATCTTTTCTTTTCAAAAAACAATCGAGATCGTACTCGAGAAAAGACTCCCCGCGAAGCCAGACAAGGGCTCATAACTTACGGAAGGGAAAAAGGAGAGGTCTTCGACTGCTGGAAAAAACTGTTTGAGCCTGAACCCAAACTGAGTGATGACTGATGGAACACTGGATACAACAACTTATTGAAGTACTGCCTGACGGAGCAATCTATCTCCTGCTGGTTGCTCTTGTTGCCTTTTTAGAATCGATCCCACTTCTCGGGTTAGCTATGCCTGGAAGTACCCTGATAATCCTCGCAGGATTCCTTGCAGCTCATGGCAAGAGCGACATTATAGCTCTCATTTTTTTTAGTACAATCGGAGCTTTCATTGGAGATTTTCTCAGCTACTGGTTGGGCGGGCGACTTGGGGGAAGACTTCTGAAAACCTCTTGGCTGCGGAAACGGCAACACAGGATACAGGAAGCCGAAGCTTTCTTCATTGAACATGGTGGGAAGAGTCTTTTTTATGCGCGGTTTCTGGGCCCGATCCGCGGCACCATCCCCTTTCTTGCAGGAATGGCACATATGCAGGCAACCTTTTTCTGCAGAACGACCTTGTTGAATGCCATACTCTGGGGAATAGCTTATCCTGGTCTTGGCTATCTAGGTGGAGAGAGTTGGCAGCGGGCCAGCGACCTGAGTATCCGTCTTGGATTGATAATCCTGCTGACTTTCTGTGCCAGTCTTTTCCACCTCTGGCTCAAACGAAAAACTCGATAAAAATGGCCGTCTCAACAAGAGACGGCCATTGCACACCACATATCAGTTTTTCTATTTCAATCAGACAGTTTTTTCGTAGCCATCCATCTCATCGAACTGCAGGTACTGGTAGATGGTATCAGCCTTGGGAGCAACCTTCTCCTTATATACCGCCAGGTACTCAGCCGGAGTCGGCAGTTTGCCCATGGTTGAGATAACAGCGCCCAGCTCAGCCGAACCAAGATAGACCTGAGCTCCATTGCCGATTCGGTCATCGAAGTTACGAGTACTGGTGGAGAACATGTTGACGCCATCAGGAACACGGGCCTGATTACCCATACAGAGCGAGCAACCAGCGATCTCAAGACGGGCACCCATAGCACTGAATACCGAGAAAACCGCCTCTTCCTTCAGTTTGGCCTGGTCCATTCGAGTCGGTGGGCAAACCCAGGTACGGACATTTGGATTAAACTTCTCACCACGCCAGATTTCGGCAGCAGCCCGGAAGTGTCCGATATTGGTCATACAGGAACCGAGGAAGATATCCTGAATCGGGGTCCCCTGAATGTCGGAGAGCAGCTTCACGTCATCAGGATCGTTCGGACAGGCCAGAATCGGCTCGGTGATTTCAGCCAGATCGATTTCGATTACTGCAGCGTACTCAGCGTTGGCATCGGCTTCGAGCAGCTTGGGATCCTTGAGCCACTCGTTGACAGCATCAATCCGACCCTGCAGGGTCACTGGATCCTGATACCCTTCTTCGATCATCTTCTTCATCAGCGCAACATTGGAGCGCAAGTAAGTACAAACACTCTCTTCGGACAATTTGATACAACCGGCAGCGGCTGAACGTTCAGCTGCGGCATCTGTCAGCTCAAAAGCCTGTTCAACCGATAGATTTGGCAACCCTTCCATCTCCAGAATCCGGCCGTTGAAGATGTTAACTTTGTTCTTCTTCGGAACGGTCAAGTGACCCTGCTTGATAGCCCAGTAAGGGATGGCATTAACGGCATCACGCAGGGTGATACCTTCGTTGAGTTCACCCTTGAAGCGAACCAGAACTGACTCAGGCATATCCAGAGGCATGAACCCGAGAGCGCCAGCAAAAGCGATCAGGCCTGAACCAGCCGGAAAGCTGATCCCGATCGGGAAACGGGTGTGCGAGTCACCACCAGTACCGACAGTGTCGGGAACCAAAAGACGGTTCAACCAGCTATGGATTACACCATCACCTGGACGCAACGGCACTCCGCCGCGATCAGCAATAAACTTAGGTAGATTTGCATGCATCTTGACGTCAGCTGGTTTTGGATAAGCAGCGGTGTGACAGAAAGATTGCATGACCATCGGTGACTTAAACTGCAGACAGGCCAACTCTTTGATCTCATCGGCAGTCATAGGTCCCGTGGTGTCCTGAGAACCAACAGTAGTCATGATCGGCGCACAAGAAGAACCAGGCAAAACACCTTCGACGCCACAGGCACGACCGACCATCTTCTGCGCCTGAGTGTAGCCCTGATCAGTGCTAGGCACAGGATTTGTCGATTTAGTAAAGATATCAGCCTCACCGAGACCCAAAGCGGCACGAGCCTCAGTGGTCACAGCAGTACCGATAATCAGTGGAATCCGGCCACCGGCACGGAACTCATCGGCAACCGTATCCGGCTTGATTTCGAAGGTCGAAACAACCTCACCAGCCTCATTGGTGACTTCACCCTTGGCGGTATTGATCGTAATAACATCACCCATACCCAGCTTGGAGACATCCATCCGCAGAGGCAAGGTGCCGGAATCCTGAGCAGTATTAAAGAAAATCGGGGCAATAACGCCACCGATGATCACACCACCACGACGCTTATTTGGAACCGCAGGGATATCATCACCGATGTACCAAAGAACGCTATTACAGGCCGACTTACGGGAAGAACCGGTCCCAACAACATCGCCAACAAAAGCAACCTGGTGACCTTCGGCACGCCATTTGGCGATCTCTTCGATACCACCGGGAAAACGGGTTTTTCCCATAGCCAGAGCATGCAGAGGAATATCTGGACGGCTCCAGGCGTCACCTGCCGGGGAGAAGTCATCAGTGTTAATTTCACCCTCAACCTTGAAAACCTTGACAGTGATGCTATCAGGGACACCAACTTTGTTAGTGAACCACTCGGCGTTGGCCCATGACTCGACAACCTTTTTGGCTGCAGCATTATTTTTGGACAGGGCAATGATCTGTGCAGCAGCATCATAGACATAGGTCATGCCAGACAGTGCGCAAGCAGCTTCGTCAGACAGGTCAGTGTCAGACAGAGAGCCGATCAGCGGTTGAACATTGTAACCGCCGATCATGGTGCCAAGAATTTTGACAGCGTTAACTTTGTCGATCAACGGAGAGCTCTTGGCGCCAGTCAGAATTCCAGCTAAAAACCCGGCCTTAACTTCAGCAGCAGGATCAACACCAGGCGAGATTCTCTCTGTGAGCAGAGTCATCAGGAGTTCCTCTTTGCCTGCCGGTGGAGCGGCCAGAAGTTCGCAAAGAGCAGTGGTCTGCTCAGGAGTCAAAGGCAACGCAGGAATCCCTTGAGCGTTACGTGCTTCTTCATGTTTCAGATATGCTTCGATCATCTCTCTTCTCCATAACAAGTTCGCAGCAAATGCTGCGTTTAAATTACTGTGGAATTTACTTCTAATGTGTCCAGACACAGGCTGACCACCTGAAAAACATTGCATACTGTATACGATCCACAATGCCCTTGTCAATTATTTGGGTATCAGAAAACAAGTCTCTGCCTGTTCAAATTAAGCCATTAGTATAAGACCTATCACCCTGACATTTATGACATTTTCAATGCGTGACATATTCTGACATCCTGCCTGCATATAATCAAATCAACATAAATTGAAGCCATTCAAACAGGAGATAATTATGTTCGAAATACTAATGATAATATGCATGATAATTCTGCCGCTGAGCCAGCTTCTACCCGAGACAAAACCTGACCAAAAAAAAGGTCCGCACAAAAGCGCAGACCTTCAAATTCCAATAATCTGACTCTATCTAATTATTAACAATCTTGATTAATTCCACCTCAAAGACCAGCGTGCTACCAGGACCAATGGTTGGCGGAGCCCCACGGTCTCCATATGCAAGTTCCGGCGGAATTGTGAGCTTAAGCTTAGTCCCTTCTTTCATAAGCTGCAGGGCTTCAGTCCAGCCAGGAATGACACCGCCAACCTGAAAGGTAGCGGGTTGACCTCTTTTGTATGAACTATCAAACTCAGTGCCATCAACCAAAGTACCACGATAATTCACTGTAACTTGATCCTTTACAGTTGGGACTTCCCCTTTGCCTTCGGACAAAACCTCATACTGAAGACCGCTTTCAGTAATTTTAACTCCATCTTTCTTTGCATTTTCAGCAAGATATGCCTTACCAGTGGCGCGATTCCCTTCAGCAGCCGCGGCTGCTTTGGTTACCCGTTTTTGCTGCGCATCTTTCTGATAGTCTCCCAAAACTTTTGCCATCTCTTCTTCGGTTAATTTGGCGTCAGTCTGTTTATAAGCGGCAGCTATACCTTCAGACAATGAGTCTAAATCGAGTTCCATCCCTTGACGAAGAAAACTGGTACCGATACTCATTCCAATTGCATAACTCAATTTTTCCTGACCATCTTTCAAGGTACTCGCAAATGACGGTACTGCCACAATAAGTATGAGTAGCAGAAAAAACATGTTTTTCATGATTGGAACCTTTCACTCAGATAAAAAAAAGACCTGGCACAAGGCCAGGTCAGAATAATAACAATCTATAATTTGAAAGACAAAGAAATTATGCGTCCAACGCCTCTTTAACTTTTTCAAATCCAACGCTGTAAGCCTTCTCGTTCAAGTCAAGAAAAGCTTCAGGAACTTTAGCAAGAACGGCTTTAAGTCCTGCCTCACGCGAAACGACATCAGTTAGAGCAATCATGGCACCAAGAGCTACAACATTGGCAACGATCTCGCGGCCAACTTCCTCTTTAGCGGTACGCATAATTGGAATTTTAACGACTTTGAAGTCGCCAGCAGGTACACTTTTGACGAAATCAGAATCGATCAGCAGAACGCCACCAGGCTTGATTCCGTTAGCATACTTGTCAGCTGACTCTTGAGTCATAGCTAGACAGGCATCAACAACGGTTGCCTTCGGGTAATCGATCGGCTCATCGGAAATAATAACTTCCGACTTGGATGCGCCCCCACGAGCCTCAGGACCGTAGCTTTGAGACTGAACGGCATGCTTACCCTCATTGATTGAGGCCGCTTCAGCAAGAATAATTCCGGCCGTGATCAGACCCTGACCACCGGCACCAGAAAAACGAATTTCAAATCTTTGAGCCATGATTCTATTCTCCCGTTAGGTTCAGGCGCCCTTAGCGCGGCTAATGACCTGAGCATACTGCTCGGTGTATTCAGGACGCTCTTCCTTGTGCAGAACACCAGTCAGAACCTTTCCCTCGAGTTGTTCAGGGGTCATCTTGGCAGCAGCGGCAACCGGTACAGCAATCTCCTTGAGACGCTTCATCATATCGATAACGCTGCGGAACTTATTACGACGACCGTAGGTGGTCGGGCAATCATCAAGAATTTCAATAACGGCCAGACCCTTATGACGGATACCTTCGGCAACCAGTTTTTCAATCTGTGCCGCATGGAAAGCAGTGCCACGAGCGACAAAGGTCGCACCCGCACCGATCGCCAGCTTGGCGATATCGAAAGTCGGATCAGGGTTGCCATACACAGTGGTTGAAGCCAGAGCACCGGTCGGGGTACAAGGCGAGAACTGACCACCGGTCATCCCGTAAATGCTGTTGTTCATGATGACGTAAGTCATGTCGATATTACGCCGACAAGCGTGGATAAAGTGATTACCACCGATCGCGGTACCATCACCATCACCACCAACAACAATTACGTCCATTTCTGGCTTGGCCATTTTGACGCCGGTTGCAAAAGCAGCGGCACGACCATGAGCAGTATGCAGTGTATTGTAGTCCATGTAGCCGGTCATACGACTGGCGCAACCGATACCGGAAATGATAGCCGTATTGTTCTTCTCGAGACCGCAGGCTTCAAAGGCGCGAATCATCCCCTTCATAATGATGCCATGACCACAACCAGGACACCAGATATGAGGTAGCTTGCCCGGGCGTATATGTTTTTCGTAATCGTAAGCCATTTTACTTAACCTCCTTCACCTGATCGATAATTTGACCAGGATTGATCGGCTCGCCGTCAACGCGGCCAAGAAAGGGAACCTCACAGCTACCCTTGGTCACGCGCTCGACTTCGAGGTTCATTTGGCCGAGGTTCAATTCTGCAACGACGATAGCTTTCGCCTGCTTGCCAAGTTCGGCGATGCGTTTTTCCGGGAAAGGCCAGAGAGTAATTGGACGGAACAGACCAACCTTGATCCCCTCTTTACGCATCTCATTGACAGCATAGCGTGCCGAACGTGAGGTCGAACCATAGGCAAAGATGATAACCTCGGCATCTTCAGTCAAATACTCTTCATTCAACTCAATCTCAGGCTGTGCTCCATCAACCTTGCGGATTTGACGACGCTGTTCATCATCGACCAAATTTGCCTTGGTGGTTGGAAAACCATCAGCAGCCTTGTTCAGTCCGGTAACGTGAAAACGGTACTCAGAACCAAATGCGGCCAGCGGCGGCACATCACCGAAGCTCGGATCGAACGGTTTATAATCCTCGGGAGATACCGTCGGCTCGGTCCGGTTGATGACTTCAAGCTCACCCGGCTCGGGGAACTCTATCCGCTCACGCATGTGACCAACGATCTCATCATAAAGAACCTGAACCGGCATCCGGTACTTCTCAGCGAGGTTAAAGGCACGCACGGTCTCGCTGAAGATCTCCTGTACCGAGGCAGGAACCAGTGCAATAACTGGGTGGTCACCGTGGGTTCCCCACTTGGCCTGCTGAACATCCGACTGACCAGGGCCGGTCGGCATGCCGGTCGAAGGACCGCCGCGCATAACGTTGATGATGACACAGGGAACCTCGGCGATGCAGGCGTAGCCGATCAATTCCTGCTTGAGCGACACACCGGGACCTGAAGTCGCAGTCAGAACCTTCTGACCAGTTAAGGAAGCACCGATAATCGATGCCATGGCAGCGATCTCGTCTTCCATCTGGATAAATTTTCCGCCACGTTTGGGAAGCTCTATTGACAGAACTTCAGCAACTTCAGTGGAAGGTGTAATGGGGTAACCGCCGAAAAAATTACATCCGGCGTAGAGTGCGCCTTGGGCGCAGGCATCGTTACCCTGCAATAGAGCTACTTTTTTAGCCACGAACCGACCTCCTGTCTAATTACAGCTTGTGAACTTTGATGGCAAAGTCAGGACAACGCAGCTCACACTGCATGCAAGCGATGCAAGCATCGGCATTCTCAACTTTGACTACAAAGGCATCCATCGCCAGTACTTTGGTGGGGCAGAACTCAACACAAATGCTGCAACCCTTACAGTTCCGCTCAATGATCTCAATTTCTGCTTTCGCACCGCTCATTCGTATCCTTCTCCTTTGTACGTTTTGGTCTGTCCCTCGACAGATGTGACAAAGCGGCGGAATCCTATCATAAGCGGCGAACTCAAGCCAACAAAAAGTTGTATACAGGGTTCCCCGCCAACTCCGCTTGTCTCTCCGGCATACCTTGGGCAATCAAGATATATACCGTATAATTCAAATATTATAATATTAATATTAGACAAGAGGGGTAGCCAGACAGCTACCCCTCTTGTCTAACAGCCAAACGAATTCAGCCTAAAGATTCATGCTCCCGACCAGCTCCTTGACGGCAGCAACGGAGTTGTCCATCAGGGCCTGCTCAGTTTCATCCAATTTGAATTCAATGATTTTTTCAATGCCACCGGCACCCAGAACACAAGGGACACCGACATAGAAGCCATCGACACCGAACTCACCATTCAGCAAGGCACAAGTCGGCAATACGCGTTTTTGATCCTTAAGGATCGACTCAGCCATGGCAACAGCCGAGGAAGCCGGGCTATAGAAAGCACTGCCGTTACCGAGAAGTTTGACGACTTCACCACCGGCAGCTTTGGTACGCTCAACCATGGCGGTCATCACTTCATTAGCCTTCTCTGCGCTACCATACTTCTGCTCAAGAAGTTCCATGACCGGAATGCCGTTTACGCTGGCATACCGAACCAGAGGAACCATAGTGTCACCGTGGCCACCCAGGGTCATGGCATTGACGTCGCGGATCGAGACACCCAACTCCCAGGCAATGAAAGACTGGAAACGAGCCGAATCAAGGACACCAGCTTGGCCCATGACACGTGCAGCCGGGAAACCGGTGACTTTGCGACACAGGGTAACCATGGCGTCGAGTGGGTTGGAGATAACGATGACGAAAGCTTCAGGAGCGTTGTCACGGATACCTTCGGCAACCGAGGTCATGATTTTGGTGTTAACGCCGATCAAATCGTCACGGCTCATGCCGGGCTTACGCGGCAGGCCAGCAGTCACAATAACAATGTTTGCACCAGCAATATCTTTATAATCATTGGTCCCGGTCACGTTGACGTCAAAACCATCAACCGGAGAAGCCTCGGCGATGTCGAGTGTTTTCCCCTGGGGCATGCCTTCAACGATATCAAACAGTACGATATCACCCAATTCACGCAGAGCACAAAGCTGAGCCAAAACACCACCAATTTGACCACCACCAATTAATGCGATTTTTGGTCTTGCCATTTTTCTCTCTCCCTTACACAGATAAATTGGCCTGCGTCAATTGGCAGGCACGAAAATTCCCGATCCTCAAATCTAAAGCTAAATACCAATACGATGTATACAGTATACAAACGCTTTTTTACTGTCAAGATACCTTTGCGCTTTGAAGTAAAATTATCTTGATATAATTTTTCGGCTTTAATTTGGATCTAAAACCGATTAGAAAACAGCAAAAAAAAGGCGAAACCATATCGGCTTCGCCTTTCCACTTAATTACACAGGATCAATAAATCAACCCATCCCGTCAATTATTGCATTGAAGGTTGCACTCGGGCGCATAGCTGCGGCAGCCTTGACCGGATCGAGTTTGAAGTAACCACCGACATCAACTGGAGAGCCCTGACAATCGATCATTTCAGCATCGATCTTGGCAACGTTCTTCTCGATCTCAGCAGCAACCTCGGCAAAACGAGCCTTCATTGCGGCATCCTTGTCCTGAGCGGCTAAAGCCTGTGCCCAGTAGAAGGAGAGATAGAAGCTTCCACCGCGGTTATCAATTTCCTTAACCTTACGGGAAGGCAGTTTCTGGTTCTCAAGATACTGACCAATAGCAACATCCAGAGTTTCGGCCAAAATAGCAGCCTTCGGGTTATTACCAGCCTTTGCAGCCTGCTCCAGAGATGGAACCAGTGCGCAGAACTCACCGAGAGAATCCCAGCGAATGTGACCCTCTTTGAGAAACTGCTCAACATGCTTCGGTGCAGAACCACCTGCGCCGGTCTCAAACAGGCCACCACCGTTGATCAAAGGAACGATCGACAGCATACGAGCAGAGGTACCCAGCTCGAGGATTGGGAACAGGTCGGTCAGGTAATCCCGCAGCACATTACCAGTTACCGAGATGGCGTTCTTGCCTTCGCGAACCAGCTTGAGGGAGAACTTCATCGCAGCGACAGGATCCATGATCTGAATGTCGAGGCCAGCAGTGTCGAATTCAGGTAGGTATTTGTTGACCTTTTTGATGATTTCAGTATCGTGACCACGGTTGGCATCGAGCCAGAAGATACAAGGTTCTCCAGAAGCCTTAGCGCGGGTAACAGCCAGTTTGACCCAGTCCTTGATCGGAATGTCTTTAACCTGGCTGGAACGGTAGATGTCGTCCTTGCTGACCGGCTGCTCAAGTAGAACAGTCCCAGCAGCGTTAACGACCTGGAACTTGCCGTCAGCAGGAGCTTCAAATGTTTTGTCGTGAGAACCGTACTCCTCAGCTTTTTGCGCCATCAGACCAACGTTGGCAACGCTACCCATAGTGGCCGGGTTGAATTGACCGTTCTTGTTGGCATCTTCACATATCTCGCGGTAGATGGTGGCGTAGCAGCGATCAGGAACCATAGCGATGGTGTCCTGCAGCTCGTCAGCAAGGTTCCACATAGCACCACCGTCACGCACAACGTTCGGCATCGATGCATCAACGATGACGTCATTAGGAACGTGCAGGTTGGTGATGTTCTTGCGGGAGTCAACCATAGCCAGAGCAGCTTGGCCTTCGTAACAAGCGTTGATGTCAGTTTCGATTTCAGCTTTTTTGTCAGCTGGCAGTTTGTTCAGCTTGTTAAGGATGTCACCCATACCGAAGTTCGGGTTGGCACCGATCGAAGCCAGAGTGTCGGCGTGCTTGTCAAGAGCAGCCTTGAAGTAAACCTTAACAGCATGACCGAACATGATCGGATCGGAAATTTTCATCATGGTGGCCTTGAGGTGCAGGGAGAGCAGTACGCCCTTCTCCTTGGCCTCAATAGCAGTCCTGGCGTAGAACTCTTGCAAAGCTGCAACCTTCATGACCGAGCTGTCGAGGATTTCACCAGCCTGCAGGGCCAGACCCTCTTTCTTTACGGTTACATTACCAGCAGCGTCAACAAACTGAATTTTGACGGTGTCGGCAGCATCCATAGTGACCGATTTTTCGGTCTCGTAGAAGTCACCAGCGTCCATGTGGGCAACACGACATTTTGATGTGCCTGGAGCAGGCCAGTCTTTCATCATGCGGTGCGGGTTCTTCTGAGCGAAGGCTTTTACCGAAGCAGCAGCGCGGCGGTCAGAGTTACCTTCACGCAGAACCGGGTTAACTGCAGAGCCGAGGCACTTGGAGAAACGCGCCTGCAGTTCTTTTTCAGCGTCAGTGGCCGCTTCTTCAGGGTAGCTCGGGACATCGTAGCCTTTTTCCTGCAGCTCGGCGATTGCGTCCTGCAGCTGCGGGATCGATGCACTGATGTTCGGCAGTTTAATAACATTAGCTTCTGGCTTTACAACCAGCTCGCCCAGTTGCGACAAATAATCAGCAACCTTCTGTTCCTCAGTCAAATTCTCCGGGAAGTTTGCAAGAATACGACCGGACAAGGAAATGTCCATAGTTTCGACGTCAACGCCAGTGCCTTTACAAAATGCCTGAACGATCGGCAGAAAAGCATAGGTAGCCAATGCCGGTGCTTCATCAATTTCGGACCAGATAATCTTTGCCATTCTTCTCTCTCCTTGAAGTTTTAATCCCATT
>JAJRQB010000075.1 GCA_024280485.1 Deltaproteobacteria bacterium | reverse complement strand
GCAAATTGAAAATAAATCCTTGCAAAGTGACGGCTGATGGGCTATCAAAGACCGCCCGATTTACCGGAATTCCCTTGACACAATTTAGTCCTTTTCTATAGTGTGTCGTTTTGCCCTAAGGTTGAATTAGTGCGCCTTTTAGTTGATAAAATTACAGATATTAGTAGGGCTTACACGCTTTGCCTGGCTGCTGCTGAATTGAATTGCATGCTGAGCCAGGGACAGGAAGATTCTTCAGGCCCTTTTGTCAGCGACGCTTTGATCACATACCGTTTGTCGCGTGCAGACCGTAGGCTCATGCTGGATGGTGAGATTACTGCTGATTTAATTCTGCAATGTGGGCGTTGTCTGACCACTCTTCCTGGACGCTTGAATGAGCCATTCGCTATCACTTTGAGCATTGTAGACGAAGAAGGTTCAACTGAGGAAGAGTTGGAATTGGATGACGAACAGATTAATAGCATCACTCATGTAGAAGGTGAGATTGATCTGTTGCCGGTCCTGCAGGAGCAACTTCTAATGGCCCTGCCTATTTTTAGTTTATGTAGTGAGAACTGTTCTGGTCTTTGCCCTTATTGTGGAAGTGATCTGAATAGAAATCGTTGTAGTTGTGAGCCGAAGTATTTTAACAATCGCTTTGGGAAGTTGAAGGATCTAAAGCCAGATCCATCGTAATGAATGAAAAGACGCTAGGCCCGGTAACATGTTTTGTTCTGGGACAGCTATCAAACAATGGCCATATTTAGGCCAGTTTTAAGGAGATACGCAAATGGCAGTACCGAAGAAAAAGACATCGAAATCAAAAAAGAATATGCGCCGCTCACATGACTCCATATCCGCACCAGGTATTTCAACCTGTTCCCAGTGCCAAGAGCCAAAACTCCCTCATCGGGTCTGTGCTAATTGCGGCACATACAAGGGAAAAGAAATTCTCAGCGACACTAGTATCTGATAGATGACTTCTCTTTAAGTTATGACTATTAGAGTAGCAGTTGATGCGATGGGTGGGGATTTTGCTCCGGTTTCTGAAGTAGCCGGAGCGGTTGCTGCCTGTCAGCGTTGGGGTTGTGACGTTGTGTTGGTTGGTGATGAGGCTATTCTCCAAGCCGAATTAGCAAAACATCCAACCGATGACTTGAAGATTTCGATTCAACACGCCAGCCAGGTTGTGGGGATGGAAGATTCTGCGTCGGATGCGGTTCGTAAAAAGAAAGATTCCTCAATTCGTGTCGCATTTGATCTAGTCAAGAGCGGTGTCGCTCATGCTGTTGTCAGCACTGGTAATTCAGGTGCAACTATGGCGGCCGGGATGTTCGTCCTCAGACGAGTCAAAGGCATAGATCGGCCTGCGATTGGAACGCTACTGCCGAATGTTAAAGGGATGACGTTGGTGCTTGATATGGGCGCTAACGTTGATTGTAAACCTTTAAATTTACAGCAGTTTGCGATCATGGGCAGTTTGTATATGCAACATGTTGCCGGGATCAAGGAACCTCGTATCGGTCTTCTCTCTAATGGAGAAGAGGCAAAAAAGGGGACTGAGTTAACTCGTGAAGCTCATCAGTTGCTGCTTGAGACCAAACTTAACTATGTCGGCAATGTGGAAGGTGGCGACGTTTTTAATGGTGCTGTTGACGTAGTCGTCTGCGATGGTTTTGTCGGCAATGTCCTGCTTAAAGCTTCTGAAGGACTGGCTGTCGCCATGACCAGCATGTTACGGTCTGAAATAGAAGGCCGTTTCCTGTCCAAGGTAGGAGCCTTGCTGAGTCGTAGCGCGTTTCGCGCTTTTAAGAAAAAAGTCGATCCTTGCGAGTATGGTGGCGCGCCCTTGTTGGGTCTCGCTGGAACAGGGATTGTTTGTCATGGGAAGGCAACGCCTTTGGCAATTGAAATTGCCATTCATCAAGCACACGAATTTGCCAGTATTAAAATTGAAGAGAAGCTGGCGCATTCAATCTAATTCCTGATTAATTTTATTTTCGGGCATGGTCAAAGGAGACCCATTGTGATCAGAGCACGTATTACAGGTACCGGCTCTTATATGCCGGAACAGATACGGACCAACTTCGATATAGAGAAGATGGTCGATACCACGAACGACTGGATTGTCGCCAGAACTGGTATCGAGGAGCGTCGGATTGCTGCTGAGGGTGAGTATACCTCTGATATGGCAACTCGTGCAGCGGAGCGAGCTCTTGAGATGGCTGGAGTATCAGCCAGTGAGATTGATCTGATTGTGCTTGGTACTATTACCGGGGACTACCCTTGGCCAGCGACTGCTTGTATTGTGCAGCAAAATCTGGGTGCTAATAATGCGTATGCCTACGACATCTCCGCTGCTTGTACTGGCTTTGTTTATGCTTTGGGTTGTGCCAACGATTTTATTCAGAGTGGCCGGGGCAAGAAGGTACTGGTCATCGGTGCTGAAACCCTTAGCCGAATCATCGACTGGACCGACCGTAATACCTGTGTGCTCTTCGGTGACGGAGCCGGAGCCGTGCTTCTCGAGGCGTCTGAAGATGGCGATGCAGGGCTGCTTTCATCTCACATGCATTCCGACGGCAGCTATTTCGATCTGCTTTACCAGCCTGGATTTGGTACGCGTATCATGCTGAGCGCTGAAAATTACGACAATCGATCCAATTACCTTAAAATGCAAGGGAATGAAGTGTTTAAGGTTGCGGTGCGTTCTCTGACCAGTGTCTCTCTTGAAGCACTCGAAGCAAACGGACTTAGTGCCTCAGACGTATCTCTCTTTATTCCTCACCAGGCAAATAAGCGGATTCTCGAAGCGACTGCCAAAAGAATCAAGCTGAATGATGATCAGGTCTATATAAATGTTCATAAGTATGGCAATACCTCAGGGGCCACTATCCCGGTTGCTATGGATGAGGCCAATCGTGCCGGCATGCTGAATGCGGGGGATATTATACTGTTGTCGGCTTTTGGTGGCGGATTTACTTGGGGATCTGCCCTGATTCGCTGGTAAAAAATCTCTAGGATATAAACGATGATAGCATTTCTTTTTCCAGGCCAGGGGTCACAGTATCCCGGTATGGGTAAACAATTAGTTGAGAATTTTGCACTGGCCCGTCAGACCTATGAGGAAGCAAGTGATGCCCTGGGTTTTGATATAGCTGCACTCTGTTTTGACGGGAGTGAGGATGATTTGCGACTTACCGCAAATACTCAACCAGCAATTCTGACCACCAGCATTGCTGCCTTACGTATACTTGAGCAGGAGACCGGGTTGACCCCTGGTTATGCAGCAGGGCATTCGTTGGGAGAGTTTTCTGCCTTGGTCGCTGTCGGTGCGCTTAACTTTTCCGATGCGGTTAAAACTGTTCGTCAACGTGGCACTTTTATGCAGGATGCTGTTCCGGTTGGGGTAGGGGCAATGGCTGCTGTCATGGGGGTTGAGCGCGAGCCACTAGAGCAGATTTGTAAGCAGGCCGCTGAAGACGAGATCGTTGCGCCGGCAAACTTTAACAGCCCGGGACAGATCGTCATAGCTGGACACGCAACGGCAGTTGAACGCGCAATCGTGCTGGCTAAAGAGCAGGGTGCTAGGCGGGCAATGTTATTGCCGGTCAGTGCGCCTTTCCATTCAACCTTGATGTAGCCAGCCGCTGAGCGCCTCGAAGAGACTCTTGCTTCGCTTGAAATCGGTACTTTCCGGTGCCCGGTTGTTGGTAATGTTGAGGCGAGTAGTTATTCGGAACCACAGCAGGTCAAGGATCTGCTGGTCAAACAGGTTTGCTCTGCTGTTCGGTGGGATGAGTCTGTTTTGGAGATGGATCGATGTGGCGTCAAACGTTTTGTCGAAATTGGTCCCGGCAAGGTACTGTGTGGCTTAGTTAAGCGCATTGTCAAGGGGAGCGATACCGAACAGGTTGATTCGGTTGACACCCTAGCCAAGCTGACCATTTGATCATTTTGTTGACCTCTGATTCGTGGAGTAAATAATATGCTAGAAGGTAAAATTGCGATTGTCACGGGTGCTTCGCGCGGAATCGGGCGTTGTATCGCTCTGCAGCTTGCACAGAGTGGTGCTGATTTAATTGTTTGCGCCAGGTCTGAAGCACCTCTTAAAGAACTGGTCGTCGAAATTGAAGCCTTGGGGCGTAAGGCGCTTGCCGTTGTTGTAGATGTTGTCAACACTGAGGATGTTAAAAGCCTCATCGATCAAGCTCTTGCGACCTTTGGTCGAATTGATATTCTGGTTAACAATGCCGGGATTACTCGTGACGGGCTTTTGTTGCGCATGAAAGATGCTGATTGGGATGCTGTTCTTGACACCAATCTCAAAAGTGCTTTTCTGCTGACTCGTGCCGTAGCCAGAAGCATGAGCAAGCAACGCAGCGGGCGAATCATAAATATCTCGTCGGTTGTTGGTGAAATGGGCAACCCTGGTCAGGCTAATTATTGTGCCAGCAAGGCGGGACTGATTGGACTAACCAAGTCGGTCGCTCGTGAGCTGGCGCGACGGAATGTAACCGTCAATGCCGTAACTCCCGGCTTTATTGAAACCGACATGACCGAAGAACTTGATGAAAAGGCACGAACAGAGCTCGCCTCGCAAATTCCACTCGGTCGCCTTGGAGACGCGGAAGACATCGCACATGCCGTTATTTACCTCGCTTCGGACCGGGCCAGTTATATAACCGGTCAAGTTCTTGGTGTTAATGGTGGTATGTATATGTGAAACTGATCAATCGTAGATCAAACCTTATCTATCTGACCTTTTCAGGGTCCCAACAAAACAGGAGGAAAGCAAATGGCTTCTATTGAGGAACGTGTAAAGCAAATTGTT
>JAJRQB010000001.1 GCA_024280485.1 Deltaproteobacteria bacterium | reverse complement strand
TCACTTCCTATCGCTTCCTTCAGACCCTGCCGTTGCCAGCAACGCCCTTGCGATTCGGATTGTCTTCCCCCTGATCAGGGTGACGCCTGTATCTTGCAACAGGCCGGGTTTGCCAGCTCCGCTGGGCAAACCAAAAAAAAGCACCTAGCTGGCAGCTAAGTGCTTGATTTTACTGGTGGGCGTTGCTGGGATTGAACCAGCGACCCTTCGCGTGTGAGGCGAATGCTCTCCCGCTGAGCTAAACGCCCGAGATTCGGAGGATCTTTATATCAGCATCATTCAGGGCTGTCAACCGCACTCTAGGCACTGAACAGACCTGAATTCTTACGTTTATTTATCAAGCCGCATCACCCGAACCTCGGCTGCAGCATAGAGGCTGCCGTCGATTTCGATGCGAGATTGCACCTTGTAAAGCTTACGTCTATTTTCGACAATTTGGCCTTTAAGTTCGATGGTGCTACCGACCGGAACCGGTTTTCGATATCGTACATTTATCTCGGCAGTAACAAACTGCTCACCTTGGCCACGACAAGCGTAGATAGCGACTTCGTCAAGCAGAGTCGCCAAAATCCCGCCATGGATAACTCCCTGCCAGCCTTGAAAACGCTGGTCAAGAACCACCCGACTTGAGGCCGCGCCATTTTCTACGTCAACGTCAAGTTGAATCTGCAACCCGGCCGGATTGTCGACACCGCAAACGAAACACCCCTTGTCAGCCAACACCTGCAGGTTACTTGACTCAGCCATTGATGCGCCCAACACCGGTGTATTCAAAACCGGCTTCGCGGATCAATTTCGGCTCGTACTGATTTCGCCCATCAATGATCACATGTTGCCTCATCAAACGTTTCATTGCATCGAGATCGGGATTACGGAATGGCTTCCACTCGGTCACCAGAAGCATCGCATCAACTCCCTGCAGTGCGTCATATTGATGATCTGTCAGCACCAGCGAATCAGAATCGAACCATTCAGCTGGCAACTCCTCGCGAGCAACATCCATGGCTACAGGATCATAAGCCAGCACCCGTGCTCCAGCTGCGAGCAAGTCAGCGAGCAGAACCTTTGCCGGGGCTTCGCGCATATCGTCAGTGCCTGGCTTAAAAGATAAACCCCAGACACCGAAAGTCATATTGCTGAGATCGTCACCGAAACGTTCTTTTACCCGATCTGAAACCCAGGCTTTTTGTGTCAGGTTGCGAGACTCAACCGCCTTAAGTAATCCAGCTTCAAAGTCGACTCCGTCGGCCATACGGATTAACGCCTGGACATCCTTAGGGAAACAGGACCCACCATAACCGCAACCGGGATAGATAAATGACATACCGATCCGCGAATCTGAGCCGATCCCCTTGCGAACGTTCTCAACATCAACATCGAGTTTTTCGCAGAGATTGGCGATCTCGTTGATGAAACTGATCTTGGTTGCCAACATCGAGTTCGCTGCGTATTTGGTCATCTCAGCATCACGCACGCCCATGAAGAGGGTTCGCTCATGGTTGCGATTAAATGGTGCATAAAGCTGGCGCATCAGTTCACGCGCTTTCTCACTATCGCTGCCGATAACTACGCGATCTGGTTTCATGAAATCCTCGATCGCCGCGCCTTCTTTTAAAAATTCGGGATTACTGACCACATCAAATTGGACATCCACCCCTCGACGATCTAACTCGACCTGCACTGTATTACGCACCAGTTCAGCGGTCCCGACAGGAACGGTCGATTTGTCGACTATCACCGCATAACTCTGCAGTAACCCCCCGATTTCACGAGCAACAGACTGGACATACTTTAAATCAGCGGAACCATCCTCATCGGGCGGAGTACCAACAGCAATAAAAAACACTTCGGTTTTTTCCATTGCTTCGGCCAGCGAAGAAGTGAAACGCAGACGGCCTTGTTCTGCATTTCGCAGCACCAAAGGGTCAAGGCCTGGCTCGTATATCGGCAGCTTACCCTGCTTGAGATTTTCAACCTTGGTCTGGTCAACATCAACACAAACAACGTTGTTGCCCATCTCAGCAAAACAGGTTCCAGAGACCAAACCGACATAGCCGGTTCCGATAACGGTTAAATTCATCAAATATCCCCTTATTTAATATGTAGTAATACGAAACTGCCTAAAGTTAATCTGAATCGCCGGATGGTGCAAGTCGTGAAAAACAAAAGGTCTGCCAATTGGCAAACCTTTTAATTTAATGGCGACCCCGGGGCGATTCGAACGCCCGGCCTGCCGCTTAGGAGGCGGCTGCTCTATCCAGCTGAGCTACGGAGTCGTGGAATGGATTTATACAGGAACGGTTGGGGAAAAACAAGATTTAGAACTGCGAAATGAGAAACGAGAAAAGACTCACTTCTTGCTTTGCGGTTCTTTCATCAGAATTTCAACAGGCTGTAAACCTTCCCTTCTGGAAGTTTTTCGCGCCCGTTCAGAAACTCAAGCTCGGCCATAAATGCGCATTCATGCACCTCTGCCCCGGATTGCAAAACCAGTTCTACAACGGCCGCCATAGTGCCACCTGTAGCAAGCAGATCGTCTGCAACAATAATTCGATCACCCGGGTTAAAGGCATCTTCATGGATCTCGAGTGTATCAGATCCATACTCAAGCTCGTAGCTGATACTACGGGTTTTGTAGGGAAGCTTGCCCGGCTTCCGCACCAGGGTGATACCGGTACCCAACTTATAGGCCAACGCCGAACCGAGAATGAAGCCACGTGCTTCAATACCGACAATCTGGTCGATCTTCTCCCCCACATAGCGATGGGCCAGCAGATCGATCATGCGATGAAAGCTTCGGGCATCCGACAGCAGGGTCGTGATGTCTTTAAAGACAACCCCCTTCTTAGGGAAATCCGGGATATCACGAATAATGTCTTTGAGTTGGTCCATATTTAAAGTGCTCCGATAACTTTATGGTAAAAGAATGATCTCAGTCTTCGTCAATCTGGCCAGCCATTTTATCTGCCATGGCTTTTCGCAATTTATTCAAACTTTTAGCTTCTATCTGACGAATCCGCTCGCGGGTCACACCAAACTGTCGTCCTATGGTATCCAGAGTCTGAGGCTCGCGATCGTTGAGTCCAAAGCGTAAGGCAAGAATTTCCCGTTCGGTCTCAGATAAATCGTCCATCCATTCCAATAGCTGGCTGAAGCGATCCAAATCATGAATAATTGCTTCAGGATCTACAGCTGACTTATCCTCAATCGTATCGATCAGGCTGTAATCGTTATTTTCCCCCATTGGGTGCTCAATAGAGAAGGTTTTCTTAACCAGAACCTGCATTCGACGAACATATTTCTCATCGCAACCCATAGCTTGAGCTATTTCGGCATGCGATGGTTCTCGTTTAAGGCGTTGCACCAACTCACGACTAATCTTGACAAGTTTATTGATATCATCAGCAACATGAACCGGCAATCTGATTGTACGGCTCTGATTAACCAGAGCACGCTCAATAGATTGTCGTACCCACCAGGTTGCATAGGTCGAAAAACGGCAGCCTTTACTGACCTTAAAGCGTTCAACCGCCTTAATCAGCCCCATATTCCCTTCTTCAATGAGATCTAGAAAGGGCAAACCACGATTCATATAACGCTTGGCAATTTTAACAACCAGACGCAGGTTTGACTCTATCATTCGATCGCGCGCTGCCATATCGCCTAAAGCGATTTTTTCTGCCAAATCGCGCTCATCTTGAGCTGTTAACAGAGTGCCGCGTTGAATTTCTTTCAAATACAGTTTGATTGCATCCACTGAATGTTCAGTATCGTCTTCAGCAACCTTACTTGCTTTAGATGCTGATTTTGACGATTTTCCTGATGGGTAGTCGACAATAGTAAATCCATCGTTACTATCCTCTGGCGCAGAACTCGACACGTTTACTTCATCATAGTCAGTTTGATGCTCGTTCATCATCTCTCTCCCGGCAGGCAACGATCAGAACCAACGAAATATCATTAGAAATTTCTACAAATCAGTCTATGATTTAACGCTTTTCATGGCAAGTATAAAATAGGGTCAACGGCTTTCTTACCAATTCGTACCTCAAAATGCAAACGGCCACCTTCACCCGATGGGGGACGCCCGGAACTGGCAATCCGTTCGCCCTGGCTAACAAACTGACCTTGTTTCACATGATTGAGGCTGTTAAAACCGTAGATAGTAAAGACATCATTTTCATGTTGAAGAATCATGAGATGACCAAATCCCTTGACCCCATCACCACTATAGATCACCTTACCAGCCGCAGCAGCGCTAACCTTAGTCCCCTCTTGTGCTGAAATCTCAAGACCTTTGCCACCGCCCTTTCCACTCTGACCAAAAGTACGCAATATTTTTCCTCGCAGTGGCCAATGCAATTTGACATTAACCTTTGTAGGTTTTGTATATGTTAATTTTTTTCTGGTCGTTGCTTTTACAATCGACTTTGGTTTGCTTACTGTCGGGGCCTTAATCGGAGGCTTGTTTTTTACAATTTGTTTTACACGGATATTTTCAGTGGCAGAGATGCGCCGCGGAACGGTTGCAGGTACATATTTAGTACGACCCGCACCAGGGATAAAAATTCTCGCCCCGACGCGGAGTTGGGTAGGATTGGGAATCCCATTTATTCGTGCAAGGTAGGCTTCTTCAACATTGTACGTCTTACTGATTCGATAGAGGGTTTGCCCCTTTTCTACCTGATGGTAAACACCCTGACGAAGACATCCAGCCAACAATAAAAAAAGAGAACACAACAGCACTCCCTTGCTGATATACACCCTTCCTTGCTGCCATGATTGTCTCACTTTTGGCATAATTCCCCTTGATCGCTCTCTGCCGTCAACCGTTGGCTAATTATGCGGGAAAAAGTTCCAGATGACTAGCACTGCAACAACCAGCAATAAAGCCAACATTGTCAATAAATTAAAATAGCGTTCAATAAAGATCCGTGCCCGTTCACCATAGATCCGCAAAAATGCAGCAATAAGATAAAAACGGAGAGCACGACTGATCAACGAAGCCACAATAAAGATTGGCAGGTTGATCCCAAAGGCACCAGCAGAGATTGTGAAAACCTTGTATGGAATCGGAGTAAAACCAGCAGCAAAGACCGTCCAGAAATCATAGCGTGTGAATAGATCTCCAACCCGCCGAAAAAGTTCAGGCGTAAATCCTGGGACATAGGTATAAAACCAATCCGCCGCGATAGACCAAACTCCATAACCGATGCCGTAACCAAGGATTCCTCCGCAGACGGAACCGATAGTCGCTGCTAGTGCATAACGTAACGCGTGACGGGGTCGAGCAAGGCTTAATGCAATCAGCAGGACATCGGGAGGGATCGGGAAAAAAGATGCCTCGGCAAAAGCCAATATAACAAGAACCGGAACGCCGTAGGGTGTATTAGCCCACGAAAGAACCCAATCATAGATTCGCTTCAAAAAATGACCCGAAGTTTTCTGTGAAGATAGAGATAAAGTCTCCTGTTCAAGCATTGTCATTTAACCAGCCCTTTTCGCCGATCAGTGGCACAAATCGACAATCCATCAGCTCTTCACGGCTAAAAGTGCCATCCTCTGTGCGCACAATTCTCAATAGCTTTTGTTGATCACGCGGACCAACAGGCACAACCAGAGGAGCGCCAACTGCTAATTGGTCCAAAAATTCGGTAGGAACGTCCGGCCCTCCCGCTGTAACAATTATCCCGTCAAACGGCGCATGATCTTTCCAGCCAACCGTACCATCACCTACTTTCAGGTTGACATTGGTCAAACGCAATTGATCAAAGACACGCCGCGCACGACTGGCAAGGGACGATATGCGTTCAATCGTATAAACTCGGCTGACGAGAAGTGAAAGGATTGCAGTCTGGTACCCTGAGCCGGTCCCAATCTCAAGAATTCTCTCGCCCCCCCGAAGACCAAGTGCCGCGGTCATTGCAGCGACCATAAACGGTTGGGAAATTGTCTGTTTTTCACCAATGGGAAGTGAGGCATCAGAATAGGCGTGTGGCCGAAACCCCTCATCAACAAAGAGATGCCTGGGTGTCCGCAAGAGTGCGTCTAGAACGGCTTTATCAGTAATATTGCGTCGAACGATTTGACTTTCAACCATCCGACGTCGTGCAACAGCATAGTCCATGAAACCCTAATCCATCGTAAAGGAGAGAGGCCAGTCAGCCAAAAGCTGCAGGCCTGACTCACTCGTCAGACCAGTCCTCAATGGGGTAATTGATACCTGACCAGCAGCAATTGCATTGCAGTCACTACCAGTAATATCTTCAAAACCGGGGTTAGCGCCTCCGATCCAATAATAACTCCGACCGCGTGGATCTATCTTTTGCACGATCCCTTCGCCATAATGTCGCTTGCCCTGACAAGTAAACCTGATTCCGTTGATCGGACCAGTAGGGATATTCACATTTAGAAAAATGCCGTGGGGCAAGTCAGCGGACAAAACCATACCGACCACATAGTCAACCACAGCACTCGTTCGTGCCAGATCATCAACTGTAAATTCACGGGAATCAAGCGAGAATGCTATAGCAGGAAAACCCATGAGTGCGGCCTCCATGGCAGCACAAACGGTTCCAGAATAAGTAATGTCATCGCCGAGATTTGCTCCAAGATTAATTCCTGAAACAACAAGCTTTGGCTTACCATCGATCAGGCCATGAACACCAAGATTCACACAATCGGTTGGAGTTCCATCTACAGAAAAGACGTTTTTGCGAATTTCTTCAGCTCTCAGCGGCGAATCAAGAGTTAACGCATGTCCAATGGCGCTACGATTACGATCTGGAGCAACAATGACAACAGGTCCAATACCGGTGACGGCGTCGGCAAGATTGGCAAGCCCAGGCGAATGGATGCCGTCATCATTGGTAACCAGAACAAAGCTCAATCATCATCCCTTTCGATGTCAGATTTCAACCTATTACTAAGGCTACGCAGACGATCAATAACCGAATCAAGGCTGGCCTGTGCTACATCATTGATTGGGAGCTGAGTTTGAGGTTGTTTCAACTGCTGGCGGGCACCAGTTATAGTAAAGCCCTGCTGATAAAGTAAGGACTTAATCAGCAGGGCCTGTTCTATATCTTCACGACGATAAAGACGCTGATTAGAGCGACTTTTAACCGGC
>JAJRQB010000074.1 GCA_024280485.1 Deltaproteobacteria bacterium | reverse complement strand
GATGAACTGTTAAACGGCTGACCGTATGACTGCCATATCGATAATCGACCATAGCTACTCCTTTGAAAATCAAATATGAGTAGCATCTGAAAGACTTGGACTAAAGTCCATAGTTTTTACTAGCGTGATGGAACAATAAAACTCCAAACTCTATATAATCAAATTGGTGAAATAAGAAGAGATCAAATAAATTATAAAATAGAAAATAATTTAATACGTGAAATTTATAGCACAAGCTATAAAACGGTTAATATCGTGATAACTACAATACTCGGTATTTTTGGATTTATAGGTTTTTTTGGATTGAGGGATTTGCATAGTTTGCACAAGCAGTATAGGGTTGAACTTGAATCTTTTAGCTGCACAAGAAAAGAACTTGAAGCAGAGTTAAGCAATTTTAAAACTGAACAAAAAGATACAAAAAATTCTTTTGAAGAAATCATAAAAACAAATGAAGAACAAAATAGAAAAATAAAGATATTAGAACTTAGGGAAAAAATTGATTCTTTAGTAAAAGCTAAAATATATATAACTGCCTTAGAGTATTGCGCTGTTGCCCTTGAGCTAGATCCTATTAGCTCTGCAATAATGCATCAAAAAGCATTTATTCAGTACAAGTTGGGAAGATTCAGCGACTCAATTGATACCTATAACGATATACTAGAGTCAGACAAGAAGGATCAGACTGCTATAGTAAACCTTTGCGAACTTTACCTTCTTAATCGTGACATAAAAAATCACGAGATAATTTTCAAGAAAAGTGGAAAAGTCATTAAGGATAAAAATGGAGATTTTGACATAGGCTATTTTCAAATTCTTAAGCTCTATGTAGAAGGACAAACTGAAGAAATAGACAAAGAAATTCAGGCCCTATTGAGCAATTATGGCATCAAAGACAAGGCGCAGATAAATTGGAACTTTTCAGAATTTAGGCTGTTCCTAAAAAGGCAACCTGACACTTCCATTAGGAAAAAATTAGTAGGGCTAGAAGCATTCCTATCCGGGGCAATTGATAAAGAAGATGTTCTTTCACGGTTGGGACAGAGTTAGTACCCAGTGCCCATTTTCACCTTGCTCGGGGACCCGCGCTGGACTCGAACATTATGTTGTCGCCAACTTTCACCCAAATAGTTAGCATTGAAAATCTAAGTTCACTTCCCATGTTTAAGCTAAATAATGGCGACTGTAGCCTGAGTGACAGTCTGCAGTCGCCATCCTCCCTGTATCCTTACAATCCTCCTCCGTCCCGGTGTTACAATAAGCGGACGGAGTCGACAAATGAAAAACATCAGCAAACAGCACTGCGAACCTTGCCGTAGCGGGGCACCAAAAGCCACAGCAGTGGAGATCAAAACCTATTGCGAACAGATTCCCGACTGGAAGATCGTCACCATTGATGGCATTGAACGCTTGAGGCGGGTGTTTAAATTTCATAATTTCGCCGAGGCGCTGGATTTTACCAACAAGGTTGGTGCACTGGCCGAGCAAGAGGGGCACCACCCGGCGCTGCTTACCGAGTGGGGCAGGGTGACTGTGCAGTGGTGGACGCACAGGATAGGCGGTCTGCATCGCAATGATTTCATCATGGCTGCCAAGACTGATGTGCTTTGCGAATAATCCTACACTCTGATTCTCTTAAAAAGGGGAAGGTTTCAGTCGTTCTTTGTTCCGATGAAATCTTCATCCCGCTTGCAGCAGTATTCAATCACTTCAGAAATACTGGCCGTTGAAATCCCGCGCCAGAAGATCTGCCATTTTCCGGTCAGATGATAACCATCGGCTTGCTGCTGATACCAGGCGTTGAAAGGATTTTCCCGGTTGGAGCGCCAGAAGAGGGGGCCTTGATTGGCGCAGACCGCGCGCCAGAGTTCTAACGCCAAGCCTTCGCCGCGTGCTTCGCGGCCGACGGCGTACTTGGAGAGATAAAGTCCTGCAGAATGTTTTTCAAGCAATACCGCGCCCCGGTAGTTCTGATCAATGTAACTGTCACTGACATTCTCCATGAAGGAGAGGCTCTTCAGTTTCTTGTTGAAACTTGTTTCGAGTAGCTCGATCAAGCGGGTCTGATCGACGCCATCCAGACCTGCGGCATGTTGAATGACGCTCCCTTTGCGAAACAGGGTGCCCGCCCCCTTGACGGTAAAAATCTCCTGCAGCAGGTTGAGTGGTGAAGTGACGGTCAGGTGAATACCGGGTCGTTCTTCGAGCAGTTTCTTGCCTAACCCCAACAAATCGAGATCTAGAGTCTGTACCGGTTCACAATTTTCCACCTGGGTATAGACGTTCGGTAATAGTTCACCGGCGGCATTTTTTAGACCACCGGCGGCTCGCACCAGGTGGACACGTTGTGCAACATCAGGCACCAACTGGAGAAGCACAGTTTCAAGATCGACATCCTGCGCAACCAGCACCGGAATATGCTCTAACCGGCTGGCGCGCTGAATAAAATCCTGCGCGTTACCATTTTCAAGCGGATGAAAGACAAAGATCGCTTCGCGGGCGAGCAGATTGCGCAGGTGGTCAGCTTGTTCGCCGCACAGCAGGATGGCCGGGGCCAGTTCAAGGCGGAGCAGAAAAAGCAGGTCGAAAGCCAAGACCTCGGCTCCCGCTTCGATAGTCTCCTGATCCGGGCAGAGCAGGGCGAAGCAGGCTGAGCGTTCGGCCTTGAATTTATCAAGGTAGAATTCGTAGTCTTCTCGACGACCGATACTGTCGAGAAACATCCGGATCGTTTTGTTGAGAGTACTCATAGTCGTGACCTGTCCGTCCTGGTGGATGAAGATGAATATTGATGCCGAATTATAGAGTGTATAGCTGTAAAGTGCCAGAGAGTCTTCAACTACTGGTAAATATCAGGGAACTATGAAGAGGAAAAGGAAAAAATGAAGGAGTCAGTCCTTGACCTGCAACAAACCCAACCTGTATGCGATATAATAAATCTCGTCGCTCTTAAAATCGACCGTAGTTATGAACTCATCAGCATGGCGCTTGTCAGCGTCGCTCGGAAATAACCTAAGTGGAGGGATTGAAAAATGGGAACGATTCAATGGAAAGACTCATATAGCGTCGATCATCCTGAAATCGATGCGCAGCATCGGGAATGGATTTCTATCTATAATAAATTACATTCCACTCTGCTCAATGGCACTTCAGACGAGGTCTGTGCGGCCAGCCACAAGACACTGAAGGAAATGATGGACTACGCCGAGTATCATTTCCGCCTTGAAAAGGAATATATGGAATCGATCGGATATCCGGACATTGTTAAACACTGCAGACTACACAAAGATTTTGACAATCTGATCTATCAGCATAATAGGAAAGTTGAAGAAGGCAGTCAGTTGGTGGTGAATGCTACTGTTTTAGGGGTTATCAAGGAGTGGTTACTTACCCATATTCTAAACGAAGACAAAAAATATTCTGATTTTGCCAGGAGTGTGAAGTAAGGGGGCAGATGTTTTACCTGATTATATGTCTCATCATCGGTCTGGTTTGCGCAGGCTTCGCCATCAAGAAAGGCCAGAACGCCGCTGTCTGGTTCTTTCTCGGGGTACTCCTGGGACCAATCGGTTTAATCTGCGCCATGTTCAGCCCCAGGGCCACGAAAGCCTCTGAAGAAACACACTCTCAGGCGGCGGATGAATAGAACGTCGGGCCAGATCTCAACGGGATGTTGCTCAAACCGATCTGAATTTTGCGACGAAGCTACAACCGATTCATTACGAAGGCTAAATTAAACAGCAGCGTAGAAACAATATTGCCCCGAGCCATGCTTCAAATCAGCAGAGATTGGCCTTATGTTCTT
>JAJRQB010000073.1 GCA_024280485.1 Deltaproteobacteria bacterium | reverse complement strand
GAAGATGTGCTTGCTCCGTTTGGGTCCGCAGTCTTACGGACCATAAGAGCTTTGAAGGATCTGGTATACATGTGCCTCCCAACTGCCCCCAATTTTATTGAGTTTAGTTAGAGGCGACAACTATGCTGACACAGGGGGTTTTAGATCATCTAGGACATTTCGATCAATACCAAAACCAACCAGTAAATTGAGCTTGAGTCATAACTGATGGAAGTTTTTATACAAGAAGCAGTTCCGTACACCGCAATGCAAGTCCAAAACTACTCAGTGCCATTTAAATAAAAAGGACGGTATATTTAAAGGGCAAGGAATCGTGTGCCGGACATATCGGGTCGAACATTAAAAAAGACGGCTACGATACAACCATAGGGTCCTTTCCGAAAATGAAGTGTGGATATGACCGTCTCTCAAACAATTCTATTTAGCATACTGTTGTCGCTCCCCTTGGTCGGGGTGATCGCGATTGGCAGGGTGCTTTTGTGCGTGTTTAGATGCCACAAAGAAAAAAATTGCATTTGTCGTTTTGTCGTGTATCTACATTTTGATTATGGTTGCTATCCTGGCATATGACGTCGTCGTATTATTTGGCTATGGAGTTGCTCACACCGGGAAAGATGCCTCTACTGATCTTATGGTTCTCGGAATGACTATATTTCCAACTTATGTTGGCGCTTGTGGCATCTGGTTGTTATGCAGACAGATGGAAAGTAGACTCACCCACAGTGGTGCTTAAAGAGTCAAAGGCTTCTCCACATCGTTACCGCCTGTCTCAACCGGTTAAACCCATGAAGGTAAAATGACAAAAGTACTCATCAGTGGTCAGATATTTGTAAGGCTCATCATATTAGCCATTGGGTTTATTCTTGTCATTTCCACTACATACATCTGGTTACTGCCGGAATTTTTTCAAGGGTATAGCTCTTACTCAATATTAGTTGTTGGGTCGGCAATGGCCGGTCTGTTCGGTGGAATCATTTGCGTTAAATCTTGTCCCAGTAGCCAAAAAATCGGGCATAAGGTGCGTTCTGTGCTCTGGGGTCTTTTCGTTGCTGGGCTTGTGTCATTTTTCTCACTGCTGGTCATCGTCTATGTGATGGGCGTATAAAAAGCCACGCATCACCGCTTCAACCCGTTAGCGCTCAAAACAAGAAAGGAAGAAGAACGAATAAAACAATTATGTTACTGCTTCGAGTACAGTGTAAGTGGTATGAGAAGCGATATTCATAAACGTACCCGAAGTGCCGATTACCCCTGTAAGTGGGTCATTTTTGCATGCCGATTAACAAGGTTCGCCCTAATGTGAAGAAAGGGTTAAACTAGAATGAAAATAATTGCTGAGGCAAACCTTTACTACAAAAGACTGGCAACTCTATGAGTCATCCCTTCGACATCCTCAACCCCGACCTGATCATGGATGCGGTTGAAAGCCTTGGTTTTCAGTGCGATTGCCGTATTTTTCCGCTGAATAGCTACGAAAACCGGGTCTACCGGGTCGGCATTGAGGATCAGGAGCCTCTGATCGTTAAATTTTACCGTCCCGAACGCTGGAGCATCGAGCAACTTCAGGAAGAGCATGATTTTTGTTGGGAACTCGAAGAAGAGGAGTTACCGGTTCTCGCACCGCTTAAGGTGAATGGCCAAAGCCTGCATCGCTTCAAAGGGTTTACCTTTACGGTTTTCACCCTTCAAGGGGGACATGCGCCAGAATTTTCGCAACCAGACACTCTCAAGGCCCTCGGCCGCCTGGTTTCTCGTCTACACAATGTCGGTCGCCGTCAGGCCTATCAACATCGTCCGACACTGGATGTCAGCTCTTTCGGTCAGAGTTCGGTCGATTTTATGCTGGGATCAGGCTTGATTCCGGAGGTCTACCTGGAATCGTACCAGAGTCTGACTCGCGACTTGTTACCAGCACTCGAGCAACGCTTTGCGCTGACCTCTGCGTCACCCCTGCGCGTGCATGGTGATTGTCATGTCGGCAACTTTCTCTGTCGTGAAAACCTCTACTACCTGGTCGATTTCGACGATTCTCGCATGAGCTATGCGATTCAAGACCTCTGGATGTTCCTGTCGGGGGATGCAATCCAGCAACAACAGCAACTCGAGCCGCTGCTTGAGGGCTATCAGACCTTTGCCGACTTCAACCCGCAAGAGTTGCAGTTGATCGAACCCCTGCGCACCCTGCGCATCCTTCATTACGCCGCCTGGCTTGGCCGCCGCCAGGATGACCCCGCGTTTCAACGCTACTTCCCCTGGTTCGGTACCCCCCAGTATTGGGGCGAGCATATTCTGGAACTGCGTGAGCAGTATGCAGCTCTCAACGAATACCCGCTGGTGATGCCATAACCCGATTAAAACTCTTGCTCAAAAAATTTGCTGATTAGTATCAATCTTCCGCAAAAGCGAATTTATCCCCTCTCCCTCAGGAGAGAGGACTAGGGTGAGGAGGAATTGTGGGCTCTTTAAGCCCCCTCATCCGACCTTCGGCCACCTTCTCCCTCAGGGAGAAGAGCTCAGCGCAAGATCAGTGCTAATCATGAAATATTTACACCTATCGACATTTCTTCAGCGTTTCACAAAAGTCAGCGCGGCCGAATTGATACAGTGACGCTTGCCGGTCGGCTTGGGGCCATCTCCAAACACATGCCCGAGGTGTGATTGACAGCGACTGCAGGCCAGTTCATTGCGAACCATGAAGAAACTGCGATCTTTGCGGGTGATGATATTTTCGGGAGCGACCGCTTCATAGTAGCTTGGCCAGCCCGACTGTGAATCGTACTTGGTCTCTGACAGGTAGAGATCGAGTTCGCAAGCCGCACAGCGATAGACACCATGCTCTTTATGATCGTGGTAGATGCCGGTATAAGCGCGTTCTGTGCCCTGTTCGCGCAAGACATGATACTGAGCCGGGGTCAGCTGTTTGCGCCATTCTTCATCACTCTTAACAACGATGTCGCTCAGAACGTAGACCCCTTTTTCAACCGAATAGACCCTGATCTGCTTCATTGCCGCCATATCGGTCACCAGCGCTTTGGCCTGACGACCGGAACTGATCCAAGCCAGGCCTAAGGCGACTGGCAGCAGATTTATAAATTGTCGTCTCTTCATCAGAATGCTCCTTTATTCTACAGCTGACGGTTGCAACGTTTTGCGGTAGGTATCAGCCTGCTTCAACCAAGATTCGATCTGCTCAACGCTGACCTGTTGCGGATCAAAGACAACCCGATTCACTTCCATGAAGTTCTGCCAGTCTGTTTCAACCTCAGAGATCCCTGGCCGCCCTTCCAGAGCAGCTTTGCCGACGTCATATCAGTGAACGGCAAAGGTGGCCTGCGCTTTTTCAGATTCAAGCGCGACAGAAAAACCTGCCGAAAGGATCATCATGATCGGGATTAGAAAATATATCGGGTATTTCATCTGAACCTCCTCTCCCCACAATGCTGAGTCTAGCAATGTTAAATCAAGGGGGGGGTAAAGGCTTTATAAAGATTGGATTAAGACTTTTGCTGGGGAAACCAGGTTTAAATCAGAATTTAGACGGAAACCGTAACCAGATCCGGGTAATACCAGCTACACTTTCGGCTCCGACCTGCCCGCCGTGCGCCTCGACCAGCTGCTTGACGATCGACAGACCGATACCAGCACCACCATGCGCGCGCGAACGGGAGCGGTCAGCGCGAAAAAATCGTTCAAAAATAAAGGGGAGGTCGGCCGCTGAGATCCCCGCCCCGCTGTTTTCGACTGAAATCTCAACCTCTTCGCCATCCTCTGTCGCCGCGACAACCACCTCACCCCCTACCGGGGTGTAGCGCCAGACGTTTTCGAGCAGATTGCGCAGGGCTTGCAACAGCTTGTCGAGATCGGCGTTGATCATCAGTTCGGGGGGCTCGATCAAAATCCGAAGATCTATCCCCTTGCTGGCAAAGCGCCGTTCAAACAGGGCTCTCAGCTGCCCACTCACGGTTGCGCATGACAACTCCTGGCGGCGTAAAAAGGCCTGGGCCGAATCCGCCTTGGTCAGCTGTTGCAGGTCATCGACCAGATGAACCAGCCGCAGAATCTCGTTTTCGAGCATACGGAAAGTCTCAACCGAAGGCGGGACCACCTCATCACTCAAGCCTTCAAGATAACCGCGCAGGTTGGTCAAGGGTGTACGCAGCTCATGCGCCAGATCTGAAACCATACTTTTGCGCAGCTGTTCCAGGCGAGCCAGACTATCGGCCATACTGTTAAAGGCCAATCCGAGCTCCCCGACCTCGTCTTGCGAAACCACCTCAACACGGTTGGTGAAATTGCCTGCCGCCAGTTCTCGCGAGATCCGGGTCATTTGCGATAGCGGCCGCAGAACTCTTTTGGTCATCAGGTAGCTCAGCAACAGCGCCAACACCATTGCCGCAAAAGCTGCCCAGACCAGATAGCGGTGGACTGATTCGATGAACATCTGATGACTTTCGGTGGGATTAATCGCATAATTTTCCATCAGGCGCATAAAATAGGTCGCAGCCAACTTGTCGATCGCCAGCCAGACCACCAGAATCGTCACCCCGATAATCGGTACGCTGTTAAGCAGCAGTTTCCACAACAGGTGTTTTTTCATCGTTATTCTTTCCCGTCCACAGTCAGTTCGGCGAATCGATAGCCAAAACCACGCACCGTCTCAATGTAGAGCGGTCGGCCGGGATCGGACTCAATCTTCTGGCGCAACTTGTTGATATGGACATCGATCACCCGCTCAACCACCGCCTCTTCATGAGCATAGAAATGGCTCAGCAGCTGGCTGCGACTATAGACTCGTCCGGGTGATTTCATCAGGGTTTGCAGCAGTTTATACTCGGAGCTCGTCAGATTGATCATTTCACCTTGCAGGAAAACCTTATGCTTCTGCGGGTAGAGGGTCAATTCCCCATGCTGAAGAATCGGGCTGTCACTCTGAGGCACTGGCCGCACCCGCCGCAAAATCGCCTTGACTCGTTCGACCAGTTCACGCGGGCTGAACGGCTTGACCACGTAATCATCTGCACCCAGAGAAAACCCGAGCACCCGGTCGATCTCCTCCTCGCGTGCGGTCAGCATCAGAATCGGCACATCCGATTCTCTCCGCAGACGGCGACAGATTTCAAGGCCATCGATCTGCGGCAGCATCAGATCAAGAATCACCAGGCCAGGGCGTTTTTCAAGGGCCGCCTGCAAGCCGCGCGCACCATCAGTTTCGATCAGGATTCTAAAGCCCTCACGCTGCAGGTAGGTCGCAACAAGATTGGCGGTATTCGGGTCATCTTCAACAATCAACACTGTCAATTTATCAATGGCCATCTGTTCTCCCGTGGCTAAAGGCTGCAGTCTGTAATCTTAGCAGACCGATAGCTCTGGTGTTAGTTACCCCAACATCTCAGCTCATCTCTGTCCAACCGATTGCCAATTCTGCTAGAATGTAAGCGTTGCCTTGTACACCGAATCAGTTTATTCCATCAGGAGGTATTCGATGACCGATCTATCCACAACATATATGGGCCTGAAACTGCATAATCCACTGGTCGTTGCCAGCAGCAGTCTGACCGGAAATCTGGACGGGGTCAAACAGTCCGCAGAGGCGGGGGCAGGGGCGATTGTCCTGAAATCGCTCTTTGAAGAACAGATTGCTGCAGAGACTGCCAGCCTGGGTAAACACGCTGATTATGCCGGACATACTGAGGCCGCCGAGTATCTGCAGGGCTACGGTATGGCGTTGGGTCCGCAAGAGTATTTAACACTGGTCAAAGATTCGGTAAATGCCGTCGATGTGCCGATCATCGCCAGCATAAACTGCTTTTCTCACAACAATTGGTCCGATTACGCCAAAAAAATTGAGGCGGCCGGTGCTGCGGCTATTGAACTGAATATCGGCCTGCTACCGACACGATGTGGCCAACAGGGGCGGGCAATAGAGGAGCGCTATTACCAGATTTTACATGAAGTAAAGTCTCAAGTTCAGATCCCGATCGCCCTGAAAATTGGTCCTTATTTCTCTTCATTTGGTGAAATTGCCGACCACCTCGGCCATGATCGCGCCGAGGCGCCGCCGTTCACTGTTGGCTGGTGCGGGCCTGGTGAGACTGCTGGTAAAATCGTCTGGCGAAAAGCGGACGCCCTGGTCCTCTTCAACCGCTATTACCAGCTCGATATCGACATCGATAACCTTGAACTGGTCGGTGGAAACCCATTAACCGGTCCCAGTGACATCAACAATTCTCTGCGCTGGATCGCCCTGCTCTACCAACGCGTCGCCTCTGACCTTGCCGCATCTACCGGCATCCACGAAGGCCGCGATGCCGTCAAGCAACTTCTTGCCGGGGCAACCGTTGTCCAGGTCTGCTCAACGCTGATGATCAATGGTTTCGATCAGATCGGTCGAATTCTCAAAGAGCTTGAGGACTGGATGCAAGCCCATGATTTCACCAGTATCGAACAATTTCGTGGCCGTCTCAGTCAGGCGCAAAGTGAACAGCCTGAAAACTATGAGCGCCTGCAGTACATCAAGCTTTTCGTCGGACTTGAATAGAAGCCCCTGCGGTATAATTCTATTCTATAAATTGCGCTCCTTGCAGCCTGTCGGGCTTTCCATGAACCAGCTGCAAGTCCGACAGACTGCTAGAGCGCTTCCACTTTGACTTACATGGCTAATTAAACTATATCTAGCCTGAGACGACAGGGACATCAAGATCCCAATTCTCTACTACTGTGCTCTCTGCCCTTATATGGGATCGGTATGAATTCAAAGAAAAAAATCCTTATTGTTGATGACGAAGTCTTTTTTAGAGACCTTCTGAGAGAGGCGCTAAAGGATCGTTACGAAATTCTGGAAGGGGAAAATGGCGATGAGGCCATATCGCTTGCACTGGAACATAGCCCGGACCTGATTATCATTGATGTAATTATGCCCGGTAGAAGCGGCATCGATGCCTGCATGGTGCTTAAGCAAAAACCTGAAACCAGAAGAATTCCTGTTGTTTTATTTTCATCACTCTCAAAAAAAGAAGATATCGTCCTTGGACTAAAAGCCGGTGCGGATGACTACATCACAAAACCGATGTGTGTCCCCGAAGTTGTTGCAAGGTTAGATGCACACCTGAGAACGACAGATTATTATACAGATCTGGAGCATAAGGACCTGCTGTTACTCTTAGAACTTTCAGAGAACATTTCTGCTCTACGCAACCCCATGACAATTCTGCGAACTATTGTTGAAAAGATGTCCACAATTATCGATGTTGCACGCTGTTCAATTGTCAGTGTCAACAGCAAGGGGGACCTTTTTGTCAAGGCCAGCAACGATTTAGAAGAGAATAAAGAGATAAGACTCGAACTATACAAATATCCTGAAATTCGTAAATCTCTTGAATCCAAAACTCCCGTCATAATAAACAACATAAAAGATGATCCCTTGATGAATTCTGTCAGGAGTCACATCGGTGAGCTTGCATTTAATTCTATTGTTGTCATTCCGATAATCAAAAAAGAGAGCATCATTGGAACCTTTCTACTCAGGACAGCTTCTCCATTAAAAGACGGCATCACCAACAGAATCTACAAAGTTTGTCAGTTGGTAGCGAATATTTCAGCAAACGCATTAGAAAATGCCATGCTTTTTGATTCAATGAAGACGGCGCAGGAATATTTCGAAGAGATGTCAATTCGTGATGGACTGACAAAGCTCTACAATCATCGTCATTTCTACGACCGCCTGGAGGAAGAATTCAGTCGCGCCTCCCGCTATGGCGAACCCCTTTCTCTGATCTTTTTCGACATCGATGATTTTAAGCGGATAAATGACAATTATGGACATACTCATGGCGACGAGGTTCTTAAGAAAATTGGCCTCGTCATGAAGAGAGTCGCCAGAGAGAGTGACCTTCCTGCTCGCTATGGGGGGGACGAGTTTGCCGTTATTCTGCCCAACACCTCGGCTGCAGGTGCGCTTGATGTGGCAAACCGACTCAGCACAACGGTAAGAGAGCTTATTTTTGAGGATCTGGCGGGAGAACAAGTCACTATCAGCTCTGGCGTTGCGACCTTCGTCGACAAAAAAGTACAATCCTTTGATCGCCTTGTATGGCTCGCTGACGAGGCGATGTACAAAGCCAAGGCGCAAGGGAAGGATCATGTCGCTCAGGCCTAGCAGGCTGTCGGACTGGCCGGAACAAAGTTGCAGCCGGTTCATGGAGAGCCCGACAGGCTGCTAACAGACATCGGCTGCACCTTAACAGTCTCTGCTTCAAAAAAACATCCGACGATATAGGAACCCAATATGCCGGGTAAGCGGATAAAACCTGCCAGTGTTCCGGCTTTAGATGAAATTTTGGGCAAGACTTTTCAGGTACTTGACCATGGTCACATCCGCGTCGTTGACTATATGGGCGATGATGCCGCTATTGTCCAGGCCGCCCGGGTTTCCTATGGAGCGGGAACCAAACAGGTCCATGAGGATCGCGGCCTGATTCGATACCTGCTGCGCAACGCCCACACCACCCCTTTCGAGATGTGCAAAATCAAACTCCACATTCGCGTACCGATGGATTGCTGGCGCCAGTGGATCCGCCACCGCACAGCCTCAGTTAATGAGTACAGTACCCGCTATTCTGAAGCGATCGCCGATCAGCAATCGACCCTCCCCGGAGATTGGCGTCTGCAGACAACGCTCAACAAGCAAGGGAGTGAAGGCTTCCTTGATCCTGTTCTAGGGGCGGAGTTGTCTGAATCAGAAGAGCGCTACCATCAAACCACCAGAGATCTTTACCAGTCACGCATCGAGTGCGGTGTGGCCCGTGAGCAGGCGCGTAAAGACCTGCCCCTCTCAACTTATACTGAGGCCTACTGGGCGATCGACCTGCATAACCTTTTGCACTTTTTACAACTCCGCATGGACAACCACGCCCAATCCGAAATCCGCCAATACGCAACCCTGATCGGCGAAGAGATCGTTGCACGCTGGGTTCCTGCGGCCTGGGAAGCCTTCAAAGACTATCGCCTGAACGCCATGCGACTATCAGGCCTCGATGTCGAATTAATGCGGATGTTGATCGCCAAAGACCATGCTGCAGCCGCAGCCTGGTTGGCAGAGCGGGGCTGGGTTGATCCAAAGAGCGGCAAGAAGTCTCGTGAGGCCAAGGAGCTGGAAGTGAAGCTTCAGTCCTTCGGTCTGAAGCTGACGCCTGAATCTTAGGTGGTTTCAGCTGCCAGTTCACCGAGCCTTTTCAATGCAAATTCGATTTTTGCACTATAAGGATGCGCGCAAGAGAGACGGATGCAGTTCCTGTAGCGCTGTTGTGAAGTAAATATGGAACCGGGTGCGATGCCTATCCCTTCAGCGAGCGCCCGAGAATAGAGCTTGTCGCTATCGACCTCCTCCGGCAGCACTGCCCAGAGCAGAAAACCACCCTCTGGCCTGGTCAGTCTTGTACTCGCGGGAAAGAATCGCGCCACTGCTGCCGAGACCAACCCCACCTGCTTCTTACATTTCAATGCGTAACTCTTCAGGTGCTTGCCATACCGGCCTGCAGCCAGATACTCGGCCAGGGTCAGCTGAGCCGGGCGGTTCGAATTCATCGAGACCGCCATCTTGCGTCTGAGCAGGGCGGGACGATGATTCCTGGCCCAGAGCCATCCGATCCGAAATCCCGGCGCCAGCATCTTGGAAAAAGAAGCAATATAGATGCTGTTTCCGCGATCGACAAACGAGTTTATCGCGCGCGGACGCAATCCCGAAAACGGCAAGTCACCGACGATATCATCCTCGATCAAAGGTACATTGCGTGCGGCAAACAGTTCCGCCAGCTCGCGTTTCTTATCATCTGGAGTCAGACAGCCAAAGGGGTTATTGAAGTTGGGTTGCAGAATACAGGCTTTAACTGGATAGGCATCGAGGGCCCGACTCAGCTTTTCGACATCGATCCCGGTCTGTGGGTCGGTCGGAATCTCCAGCGCGTAGATCCCCAGGTCTTCTAGAATTTGCAGGTATCCGAAATAGCAGGGAGACTCCACCGCCACCGTATCCCCCGGCCCAGCCAAGGTTGAAAGCGCCAGGTAGAGCGCCTCGGTGCCACCATGCGTGATGATAATCTCATCCATGTGTGCGTTGATCCCCGCCTCCAGCATATGAAAGGCGATCTGGGCGCGCAGTTTCTTATTCCCGGCGACCTCTTCATAACCATAAGCATTTTCGTGAGAATTGGCAGTCTGGCGTGCGATTCTGGTCAGCTCGGCAACCGGCAGCAGTTCCGGTGCCGGAGTTGCTGCGCCCAAAGGCACAATGCTGGTATCGGCCATGGCATTTAAGACATTGAAGTGGAAATTGAAGGAATCGACGCGCGTCGGATGAAGCTCGGGGTTTGAAATACGCGGTGCCGGGATATCCTGAAAACAATGACGCACGTAGTAGCCTGACTGCGGCCGTGCCTCGATCCGCCCCTCTGACTCAAGATCGAGGTAAGCCTTCATCACCGTACTGATACTAACCCGGCTCTTGCGACTCATGGCGCGTAACGAAGGGAGTCGGTCGCCAGGCAACAGCGCTCCGCTCTCGATCGCCACCCCGATATTGCGAATCACCGCCTCGTACTTATAACCATTATCTGCAACCAGTCCTTGAGGATTCACCATCTTTCGCTCCAACTGTTATGTAAATAATCGTCACAAACTGTAACTGTTATCCTATGCAGAACTCGCTTATTTTACAAGCATCAGTCAAATTATCGCTGCTGATGTTGTAGTTTATCAAGCGGGTGTACTTATGGACAAACAAATTGGGGTCACAAATGGTTTTCCCTACCGAGCTGTCGCAGGCGGAGTGCTGGCGATGTTTCTCGCCTTCGGGGTCGGCCGCTTCGCCTATACCCCCTTACTACCGCTGATGCAAAAAGAAGCTGGCCTCGCCGTCGATATGGCAGGATATCTGGCCTCGATGATGTATCTCGGTTACTTAAGCGGCTCGATTATCGTCACCAGGACCCTGTTTAGAACCGGAGCAAGGCGGATGCTCAGTCTGGGCCTTATCCTGCTGGTGCTGGCGAGCGCTGCGATGATGGGTGGGGATTTCTTTATCTACTGGGCGATGGTGATGTTCGCCATCGGCTTTTCATCAGCGATGATCTTCCTCGCCACCCTCTCACTGGTCTTGGGGATCTTTCTCGATTACGGTGCCGGTTGGCTGACTGCTTTGCTCTATTCGGGAATTGGCGCGGGGATTGTCCTGGTCGGTCTTGTGGTGCCTGAAATCGCCAAGTTCTCAGGTTGGCAGGGCGGATGGTGCTTTGTCGCGCTGGTATCATTACTGGCCGGACTGGGCTGCTCCCTGTTACTCAGGCCCTACGGTCTCAACAAACAACCAGAACAATCAACGGCAGCGGCCTGGTCAGAGGACGGCGCAAAACGCGCGGCAGTTTTTCTGATCGGGGCCTACTTTCTGCTTGGCTTCGCCTACACCATTGGCGGCACCTTCATGGTTTCGATGTTGTCTGAATTTAACAGCCTACAGAACCAAGCCCATATCGGCTGGATCCTGGTCGGCGCGATGGTCATCCCATCCTGTATAATCTGGCCTTTCGTTGCATCACACCTGGGTGAGGTTAAAACCGTTACCATTCTTCTCACTCTGCTCGCCCTGGCCAACCTGATTATTGTCGCCTGGCCGAGCCAGGTCGGAATCCTGCTGGCCGCGGCGGTCTTCGGCAGCAGTTTCCTGGCAATTCCGGGGTTGGTGCTTGGACGACTTGGAAAGTTAGCTGGCGGACAAAAGGATAAAGTCATCGGCCTGGCCACTATACTCTTCGGCATCGCCATGGTCCTTGGCCCCTCGGTCGGCGGCTTAATCGCTAAACAGACCGGCAACTTTAATCGCTCGCTTATCATGGCAAGTATCGCGCTGTTGCTTGCTGCTGGGATTAGCATGCTGGCGGAACCAGCAAGAGGGTCAGAAAAGTCCTCTGCTGCCGTACCAAAAGAAGCATAAACCGATTTAGAGTCAACCCGCCTTGGCCAGCCCTACATGCTGGCTCAAGGCTTGCGCGAGCTGATCAGGACAGCTGGTGCCGCTGCGACATTGAATACCGTCAAGCAGTTCAATCACCTCTGTACAGGTTTTACCTGCGACCAGGCGTGAAACCGCCTGCAGATTACCCTGGCAGCCACCGATAAACTTCACCGCTTTCACCACATCGTCTTCGGTTTGAAAATCGATAAATTTCGCGCAGGAACCCTGTGTTGCAAATGTATTGTTCATTATGACCTCAAGTTGGGAAAGTAAGAGGGGGCGAACATATCAAAAAAAATATAGATGGTGAACTCTTTTATTTTTATCCAGGAGTCTGTCGGTCTATGCGGATGGAACGAAAACTCAAATGTTTGAAAACTGAGTTGGTTTGCTTGCAGGCGCAGCACCGTAACCACCGGACAAAAAATCCAGGCTTGACGATCTGCTCTGTGAATTGATTTAATAACCAAAATTTCAGTGTGGGGTAATATGAAAAAAAAGCATTGGTAAAACTTTTGTCGAAGTCATTAAATCACCTCCGACGGCCTTCTGGCCTTAAGACTGGATATTTATTCAGCTGGAATTTAACCGATGCAGTTATTTCTTAAAATCGGTCTCAGTATCACGATCATCCTTGTCGCTACAGGTCTGGCAAAGAAGTTCCCCTCCGCTGCGGGCCTGATCGGCGTCATGCCGCTGACAGGTGCCCTGGTTCTGGTGTGGGTCTATCTGGAGAACAAGGGCAACACCGAAGTCATGCAGGCCTTCGCCAAAGGTGCTCTATGGGGAATCCTGCCCAGCTTGCTCTTTTTCCTCGTTGCTTTGCTCTGTTTCAGGCACCATATGTCTCTGCCTGCCGTTCTGTTTTCGAGTTTCGTAACCTGGTTGGTGGCTGCAATCGTCCATCAAGCGATCTTGAGATAAATGTTCTCCGCTGAAACCCTCATAACCTTTTTCACCGCCTCAATCCTGCTCGGTCTGGCACCAGGACCGGACAATATTTTCGTACTGACCCAATCTGCCCTGCGTGGCAAGGGTTCGGGTCTGATTGTAATGCTTGGCCTCTGCACCGGTCTCATCGTGCATAGTCTCGCGGTCGCACTGGGAGTGGCGGCGATATTTGAGACCTCGGCGCTGGCTTTTTCGGCGCTTAAATATCTAGGCGCTACCTACCTTTTGTATCTCGCCTGGCAGGCCTTTCGCGCCTCGGCAGAAAAGATCCAAACAACGGCAGATGCCAGTATCAGCCGTCGCAAACTTTACTGCCGGGGTATCATCATGAACATCACCAACCCCAAGGTATCGATCTTCTTCCTCGCCTTTTTGCCTCAATTCGCCAATCCAGCAAGAGGTCCTATCTGGCTTCAAATCTTGCTGTTGGGCGGGCTGTTTATTCTCGCGACCATTCTGGTATTCGGTAGTATCGCCCTGCTTGCAGGAAGCCTGGGACAGCTACTCAATCGCTCAGACCGCGCTCAGAAGATCCTCAATAAGCTGTCAGGAACTGTTTTTGTCGGCCTGGCCCTGAAGTTGGCAAGCACAGAGCGATAGGCAATAAAACTGTGCTCAGATAAAAACCAAAAAGGATCTGGGCCTATACTGGCCACAGATCCTTTTTCAGATTATCGCAGCGATTGAGCTCTACAACTTCGAGAGCGCCATCTGCACGTCGGCCCGCAAATCGGCGACATCCTCAAGCCCGACGTTGAGACGGATCATCCAGCGATCCTTGTAGCGCGAGATATCAGACTGGGCAAACTTGCCGGCGGTGACCAGGCTCTTGAAGCCGCCCCAACTGTAGCCGATGCCGAAGTGTTCGAGGCTATCGACAAAACGTCCAACCGCATCCTCGTCGAATTCCGGCTTGAGGACAAAAGAGAAGATCCCCGAGGCGCCGTCGAAATCGCGCCGCCAGATGTGATGCTCGGGGTGACTGACCAACGCCGGATGGAGTACCGCCTCGACCGCCGCTTCCCCTTCCAGCCAGCCCGCAAGCTCCAGGGCTGAAACCTCATGCTGCTTCAGGCGCACCTTAAGAGTCTTGAGCCCGCGTAGCGCCAGGTAGCAGGCATCCTGTGAAGCGAAGATCTCCAACGCGCGGCACATGCGATGAAAGGGCTTGTAACAAGCCTCATTGATAGTCGCGCTGCCGAGCAGCACATCGGAATGGCCCGAAATATACTTGGTCACCGAATGGATTGAGATATCAACTCCGTGCTCAAGCGGACGAAAATTAAGCGGCGTCGCCCAGGTGTTATCGATGGCAGTTAGGATATCATGCTGGCGTGCCACCTTGACCACCGCCGGAACATCCTGCAGCTCGAAGGTGTTGGAACCGGGTGACTCAAGGAGGATAAACCGGGTCTGCGGGGTGATGTAATCCTCAATATCAGCTCCGACATTGGCGGGGAAATAACTGGTCGTGATGCCAAACTTGTCGAGCATGTCACGCGCAAAACGACGTACCGGCCCGTAGCAACTGTTGCAGATCAGCAGATGATCGCCATGTTGCAAAAAGGCCTGTAGCGTGCTGGTAATCGCCAGCAACCCCGAAGGAAAGGCCTTTGTGCAGTAGCCTCCTTCAAGTTCGGTCATCGCTCTTTCAAAAGCGTGCTGGGTGGGGCTGCCATCTGTGCCGTAGGTGAACCCCTCATACTGTCCCTGGCCGACGGTCTTGAGCTCGGCATAATCCTCGAACAAAATCGTTGAGGCGTGATAGACCGGCGGATTGATTGAATGATAACGTTCGAGTTTGCTGCTGTCGCCGCGATAGCCACTGGCGATAATTTCGGTCGATTTACCCTTCATTTCCCACCCTTTTCAGTCGTTTCATGAATAATGCGACAGTCTCTCTGGATAACACACGGCAATTTTATAGATATCTTATACTAAAACCATAGAACAATGGAAAGGAGTCCGTCATGAAAAAAGAGTCCTACGAACATCTGTGTCAAGTCGCTGATTCAGGACAGGACGCGTTTATCAGCCACCCCGACAGCAGCGAACGCGGCATAGTCACCAGTTGCATCCGTCAGACCGGGCACCTGGTGGCCCGTACCCCGCAAGGCCAGATGCGCTGTTGGCCCTTCGCTGAATGTGAAGAGACCAGCCACGTAAAATCTGGCCCACTGGTCTGAAGTAGCGCTCAATCTAGGCGGCCGAATCCTGACTGTTCGGCCGCTGTTGCCGCCCTCTCACAGATCTGCGCGAGGTTTTTTTATTCTCCGCCGCGAACGTCTGCCGAACATGATTCAGAGTGCCGCCAGCAATCAGATGCTGGCGCTGGCGTGCTGAGACCTCCAACAAGGTGATGATTTCACGCCCGCCGATTCGAACCTGCAGTTCGACCTCTCCCGCCTCCAGATGCTGACGCAGATCGGGGATCAAAACCGGATCCCCGGCTTTGATCGCGGCATAGTCTTTCGGGTTCTTGAACGTCAGCGGCAGAATTCCGAAGTTACATAGATTGGCCTTATGGATACGCGCGAAACTCTTGACGATCTTGGCCCGCACCCCGAGATAACGTGGGGCCAACGCCGCATGTTCGCGGCTCGAACCCTGGCCATAGTTGTCGCCACCAACCACCACCGCCTGACGGAATGACTTGCAACGCAGATAAAATTGCGGATCGAGCTGATAAAAGACGAATTCACTGATCGCCTCGATATTGGAGCGCAGCGGCAACACCTTGCTCCCTGCCGGCATGATCCCGTCGGTAGAGATATTATCCTCGACCTTGAGCGCCACCCTGGCCTTGAGGGTCTTGGGAAGGGTCTCAAACTCTGGGAACGGCTTGATGTTCGGTCCGCGCACGACTTCGACCTTGAAGCCTTCCGGAGTGGGGAACACTAGCGAGGAGGTATCAATAATATATTCATCAGGTAAAATAACCTTTGGCCAGGCCATCTCAGCCGCCAGCTCGCGCGGGTCGGTGATCACACCCTTAAGGGCCGAAGCTGCGGCAGTTTCAGGAGAACAGAGGTAGACCTGGTCTCCCTTGGTTCCTGAGCGGCCGGGGAAGTTACGCGGGAAGGTGCGCAAGCTGACCTGATCGGTCCCCGGAGCCTGCCCCATGCCGATGCAGCCCAGACAGCCAGACTGGTGGATTCGTGCTCCAGCCAAGAGCAAGGGCATGACGCCACTGCTTTCGGCGACATTCTCCAGCACCTGTCGACTGCCGGGATTGACATGAAAGGACAGCTCGGCTGCGGCATGTCTGTCCTTGACGATACCCACGGTCATCATCAGATCGCGGTAAGTGCCATTGACGCTCGAGCCGACAATCACCTGATCGACCTTGGTACCGGCCACTTCGCTGATCGGCTTAACATTGCCCGGTGAGGTCGGACAGGCGATCAACGGTTCGAGACTGGCAAGATCGAGTTCGGCATATTCATCATAACGACAACCTGCATCGGCCTGCAGCTCCCGCCAATCTTTTTCACGACCCTGTGCCTGCAGCCATTGCCGCGTCTGTTCGTCCGAGGGGAAAACCGTCGAAGTCGCCCCCAGTTCGGTCCCCATATTGCCGATCGTCATACGGTCGGTCGCAGTAAGATTCTTGACCCCCGGCCCATAATACTCGACCACGTTGCCGGTACAACCTTTGACATCGTAGCGCCTGAGCATTTCAAGAATCAGGTCCTTGGCACTGACCCAGGCAGGGAAGGCTCCGCTCAGTTTGACCCCAAGCACTTTTGGACAGGGGAAGTGATAAGGGTATCCGGCCATCGCCAGCGCGACATCCATACCTCCAGCGCCAATTGCCAGCATCGAGACTCCAGCAGCACCGGGGGTATGACTATCGGCGCCAAGCAACGTCAAGCCGGGACGACCGAAACGTTCCATGTGAACGATATGCGATATACCATTGCCCGGTTCCGAGTAGTGAATGCCGTAATGGGCGCAGGCGCTACGCAGATACTTGTGATCATCAGCGTTCTTAAAGTCGGTCTGCAACAGATTATGGTCGACATACTGGGCTGCCAGCTCAACCTTGACCCGCTCAAGGCCAAGGGCTTCAAATTCGAGCATCGCCATAGTTCCGGTGGCGTCCTGCAGCAGGGTATGATCGATACGGATGCCAATCTCTTCACCAGCGATCATGCGACCTTCAACCAGATGTAGCTCAATAATTTTTTCAGTCAGATTTTTTGCCATCTCGAGCGACTCCTTTGCAACTCAATATCCCGTCGTAGCCTAAGGAGGACGAAACAAGAGGAGCCTGCCTAGCCTCCTTGCTGTCATTATAAACCAACGCGAGAAATCAAGTTTGCAGGCGGAAAGACCGCTGTCATCAGCGCCAAACTAAACCACCCTGCACTGAAAGTGCAGGGGTTTGAACCGGGACTGAAAGTCCCTAATCGAGTTTAAAACTATCGCTATCGTTGGCTGAAGACTTATGTTGTTTAAGATATTCTTCAACCACTTCTTCGGTAATATTTC
>JAJRQB010000072.1 GCA_024280485.1 Deltaproteobacteria bacterium | reverse complement strand
TCCATTTTTATCGACTTTGATCGATTCTGGACCACCGAGCAGCAATGCCGCCAGAGTGCCGACGAACCAGTCGGGGTGAATCGCGCAACCGGGCAGGTTGATGGTCGGAGTGTCGATCCCTTCCTGCTTGAAAAATTCCTTGACGCCAATTGAACCGCTCGGGTTCATGTTGGCTTTGTTTACACCGCCGTATGAGGCACAGCTACCGACAGCGATGACCGCTTTAGCCTTGCGGCCCATCCGCTTGATGTGATCGGTCCCGGGGATACCGTGTCCGTGGCTTTCGCCGATTTCACACATGGTACCGTTCGCGGCGGTCATGACCGAACCTTCGACCACCAAGATGAAAGGTTTTTCTTCGGTGTCATACATCGCCTGCATCGCCATGTCACCGCTGGCGGCCATGATGGTCAGGTGGAAGCCGAGTGAAATGTGGTGACCAGGCAGGACCTGATCGAGCAGAATATCCTGGATACGCGGCGCAAGGCTGTTGAGCAACGATACCGTGCAGCCGCTACAGCAACCTGAGGCCAGCCAGACCACCGGGGTTTCCTGAATGGCACCGGCAAAGGCGTTGCGTAGGGTTGGATTATCAAACAGGCTGACGCCGAGAACCGCGGCAGTCCCTGCAGACGTTTTTAAAAATGAACGTCGTGAAAGAGCCATTGTCTATATCTCCTGAGTCTTTGAATTTAAAAAATTATTGATTTCCTGCAGCACCAGTTCGCTGGCCCGCTCGATCTGTGCCTTGACCGCGTCGCTTAGGCCGATTCCTAGTCCGGTGACTTCTGGCTGGCAGCCGATAACCACCGTTTCTCGCGGCTTACAGTCGACCAGTTCCCCCAGTTTGAGCGTCTCCAATAGCCCGACCTGATGCAGTGAGTTCATCGGCAGGGCACCCGCTTCGACTTCTTGGGGGCTGAAGCGATACAGGGTGCCGGGTTCCTGACCACCACGCACCGCATCAATCACGATCAGCTTGTCGCGACCGTTAAAGATCTCCATCAAATCGATAGCGCTGGTTCCGGCGTCGAACAGTTCAACGCATTCCGGCAGATCCAGCTCTGCAAGGCGGTTCAGGACCGCATCGCCAAAACCATCATCCATGCGCAGAATGTTGCCAACGGCCATCACCAGTAGTGGCGCTTGATCGACCGCGAAGAGTGCTGCGACTTCCATCACTCTGCTCCAACCACGAAACGGCCGAGGTCTTCACCTTTAGGGGTGACCACATGAACCGCACAGGAGAGGCAGGGATCGTAAGAGCGGACAATTCGCACCAGTTCAAAGGGGTTACGCTCATCTTTAACCTTGGTGCCGATCAGGGACTGCTCCATGGGGCCGGGTTGGCCTTTGGCATCCGTTGGCCCAGCGTTCCAGGTGGTCGGAACAACGGCCTGGTAGTTTTTGGTCTTGCCACCTTCAACCACAATCCAGTGGCCCAGTGCACCACGCGGGGCTTCATGCAGACCCATGCCGCGACTGTTTACGTCGAGGTTGAAGTCGGTAAAGGTCGGCTGGCCCGGCTGAAGTTGCAGAGCCCAGTCTTTGAGTTTTTCGGCAACCAATTTGGTCTCGATGGCACGCGATGCGTGGCGGCCGAGGACTGAGAAGAGCGCATCAGGTGATGCGTTGAATTTACCGAGGACGCCGTTGACCTGTCCCTGAACGGCCTTGTCGCCAGAGACATAGCTGGCAAGCATCCGTGCCAGTGGGCCGACTTCAAGAACCTCACCGTCGTAACGCGGAGATTTGATCCAGCTGTAGGCGCCAGCCTTCTCACGATCGGCATCGGTGCTGCCGTCGTAGGGATGGACGGGGCCGGTCTCTTTAAACCAGCTGTTGGCAACTTCTTCGGTGATCTTGCTCGGGTCGAGACGCCGCAGTTTCAGATCGGAACTGACGATTCCTTGCGGTAGCCAACGATGTCTCTTGGTCAGGTCGGGATTGCTGTCCAGGTCGAAACAGCCGAACGACATAAACTGTTTGCAGCCAGCACCGATACCAAAATAGTCACTGTAGCGATTCGCGACCATCAGGACGTCAGGCAGGTAGTAACTGTTGATGAAGTCGATCAACTGTTCCATGCGCCAGATGAATCCGGCAATTTTGTCGATTGTCGGCGTGGCAGTAACGCCACCTGCAACGATCGACATATTGTGCGGCATCTTGCCGCCGAACACAGCAACCGCATCATGAGCCAGACGGCGCATGTTGAGAGCTTTGACATAGTGGGCAACTGCGGCGAGGTTCTCTTGCTTGCTCAGCCGATAGTCCCCCTCGTAGCGGGGGACAAATGGCCCCAGATGACCGCGGGCGATAAAGTCCTTAACCTTTTTCAGGTCAGGATCGCTACCGCTGTAGTCGGCACAAGCTGTGACGTCGACGTAGTCGAGAGCTGCAAGCTGATAGAAATGCAGGATGTGTGACTGGACGAAGTTGGCACCTTGAATCAGGTTGCGTAAAATTCGCCCGTTGTCGGTGATAGAACCGTTAACGCCGTAAGCTTCGTCGAGGGCGAAGGCTGCAGCCAGTCCGTGGGAGGTCGGACAGACCCCGCAGATGCGTTGCATGATTCGGGCTGCATCGCGTGGGTCACGACCGAGAAGAATATTCTCCAGACCGCGATACATCATGCCGGAGCTTTTTGCTTCTTTGACTACCCCATTCTCGACCACGGCCTCGATCTTCATATGACCTTCGACGCGTGAGATGGGGTCGATAACGATTTTTGCCATTAATCTCTCTCCTGCTTCGGGCTCACACAGCGAGCCACTCTGATATTGGATTCTCCCCGTCGCAAAGAAGGGTGACGGGCAGCCTGTTTTTTACCGTTTTGAAATTGGTGCAATGCGGAAAAAACAGCGATTCAGATCGGCAGGAAATGGCAAGTTGTATACCGTTTGCCATAAGCGGAGCAGATAGTTTAATTAAAACAGAGGTTTGGAGTTGATCGGATGAAGGGATTTATGGGTCGGGCAGGGATGGGTTTGAGACAGAAGTGAACAGAATGTGTCATTCTGTCTCAGTTTGAAGGTTTTCTTTCAGAATGTTGTATTGCTGGAGCTTGCGATCGAGGGTACGTCGAGCAATCTGCAGAATCTGTGCAGTGCGGACTTTATGAAAGCGGGTTTGACGATAAACCTGCTCGATGTAGAGATGTTCGACATCTTCGAGGCTCATCCCTTTCTTGGGTGCGGCCATGGGAGTGACTGCCTCAAGGGCAAGTTTTGTCGGCAGGTGCTGAGTGCTGATCTCACCATTTTCTGCCAGAATGACCGACATCTCAATGATGTTTTCCAATTCACGAACATTACCCGGCCAGCTGTATTCGGTCAACATCTGCATAGCGGCCTGCTCGATGCGGAGCTGATCACGGCCAGCGAAGCGTTCAATAAAGAAGTGGGCCAGTAGCGGGATATCTTCAGAGCGTTCGCGCAGGGGTGGGACGTGCAGGGTAATGACATTCAAGCGGTAGAAGAGATCCTCGCGAAAGTTGCCCGCCTTGACTTCATCTTCAAGGCATTTGTTGGTCGCGGCAATGAAACGTACGTTGGCGTGACGCACCTTGGTTGATCCGACCGGGATATATTCGCGTTCTTGTAGTACTCGCAGAAGTTTGGCTTGTAGTGCAGGGCTGATGTCGCCAATTTCATCCAGAAACAGCGTGCCATGTTCAGCCTCTTCGATCAGCCCCTGATGGCTGGCTACCGCACCGGTGAAGGCGCCTTTGATGTGGCCGAAGAGTTGGCTTTCGAGCAGGGTATCGGTCAGGGCGGCACAGTTGATGGTCAGTAAACGCCGGTCGCGGCGGTTGCTGCTGTAGTGGATGGTTGAGGCGATAACCTCTTTGCCGGCACCGCTCTCGCCGGTGATCAGGATGCTCGCCTCGCTGGGTGCGACCTTTTTCGCCATCTCAAAAACCTTGCCGAATGCCGGACTGCGATAAATGACCTGTTCGGGGTCAAAGCGGCGGCGTATTTCGGCCTTGAGTGAGCGATTCTCGTTGAGCAGACGGTTATGTTCGACCAGCTTATCGACCAGATGATAGAGTTCGCTCGAGGTGAAGGGCTTGAGTAGAAAGTCGTGGGCGCCTTGTTTCATCGCTTCGACTGCACTGCGCACCGTGCCGAAGGCGCTCATCATCACGACTTTCTGGACCGGACGCTGGGCCTTGATGCGACGTAGCAGGTCGAGGCCGTCGATGTCAGGCATGCGCACATCGACCAGGATCAGATCGGGGAAATCCTCTTCCTGTTCAGCAAGAGTCTGAAGAAGCTGTTGGCCCTGTCCAAAGGCATTAACCTTGTGTCCTTGAGCATTAAGCATCTTCTCTAGCAGGTTTTGCACGCCCTGGTCGTCATCGCAGATATAGATCTTGCCGGTTTGCATCAGTCAGTGCTCCGTGGGACTCGTGAACCGTATACGGTTAAATACTCTAAATATGTGAATTAAGGGCAGAATATGGATTTTCGCTGCTTGATTTTTCTGCCGGATTGAATCTATAGTAATTGCTCTGTCGTGACCGGCATCTGGATAATATACAAAAAGAGTGCCGCCTTTTTATGGGTCTCTTGCTTTTTTTGCAAGTCGATTGAAAGTCTGACGGAACAGAACAACGAATTATTAAGACTATAGCGGAACCTTCCCCGTTGGGGAAAAGGAAAAGTTTTGCACGAACTTGGAATCACTCAGAGCATTGTCGAGATTGCGCTGCGCACCGCCGCAGGGCAGCAGGCCAAAAAGATCCATTCTGTCACCCTGGAGATTGGGTCCCTGGCTGGAGTTGTTGCCGAAGCCCTGGAGTTTTGTTACGAAGCCTGTAGTAAAAACAGCCTGCTGGAAGGGAGTCGGCTGATTATCGAAGCGGTTCCGGCCAAGGCTCGCTGCCGCGACTGCGCGCTGGATTACCCACTGACCGATCTGCTGGCCTGTTGTCCCGCTTGTGACAGTGCTTCCGGCGACCTGATCTGTGGTGAGGAATTACGCATTAAGGAAATGGAGATCGACTGATCATGTGTATCGACTGTGGCTGCGGCCCTGCTGATCATAACCACCATCATCACGCAGAGAGCGATGTGTCACGCAAGACCATTAGCGTGGAGGAGGATATCCTCTCTAAAAATAATCGTCTGGCGGCAGGGAACCGCGTGCTTTTTGCCAACCAGGGAATATTCACCCTCAACCTGGTCAGCTCGCCAGGCAGTGGTAAAACCACTCTGCTCGAGAAGACTCTGGTTGATTTGAAGAGTGAAATCAATTTTGCCGTTCTCGAAGGTGATCAGCAAACGACCAATGATGCCGACAGAATCGCTGCGACAGGCACTCCGGCCCATCAGATCAATACCGGGGCAGGTTGCCACCTTGATGCCCATATGGTTGGTCATGGTCTTGAGTATTTTGATCTCAATGCGGTGCAGCTGCTGATGATTGAAAACGTTGGCAATCTGGTTTGTCCTGCGTCTTTTGATCTGGGTGAAGATTTCAAGGTATCGCTACTGTCGGTCACCGAGGGGGAAGATAAGCCTCTCAAGTATCCGCAGATGTTTCGTGCCAGTGAAATTATGCTGATCAATAAAATTGATCTGCTGCCCCATGTCCGATTCGATGTTGCCAAATGTCGTGAATATGCCGAACGGGTGCATCCCGGTATCCAGATATTTGAGGTCTCCTGTTACAGCGGAGAAGGCCTCGACCAGTGGTACGGGTGGCTGAAGGAAAAGGTGGCCGAGAAGGCCAGAGGGTAAAGTAAAAACTTTAGCAGAATTACTTTTTTCAGGTTTTCTCAGTGTCTTTAGTGCCTCCGTGGCGAGGACTGCAAGGAGATAAAATCATGTGTCTGGCCGTACCGATGAAAATTGTCGAAATTGCTGAGGGGACTGCAATCTGTGAGGTGGATGGCGTGCGCCGTGAGGCGAGCCTGCTGATGCTGGAAGATGCGGTTGTCGGCGATTATGTGTTGATCCATGCCGGATTCGCGATTGAAAAGATCGATCCGGTCGAAGCACAGAAGACTCTCGATATCTTTCGTGAAGTCCTCGACGCTGGTGGCGGAGTCGAAGTGTGAAGTACAGCAGTGAATATCGCGATCCGGCATTGGCAAAAGCGCTGGTCGCAGCAATCAGCAAAGATGTTCAGGGGTATGATGGCCGTATGACCCTGATGGAGGTTTGCGGCACTCACACCATGTCGATTTACCAGCACGGCATTCGCAGTTTGTTGCCTGCGCAGGTGCGCTTGGTGAGTGGCCCAGGCTGCCCGGTTTGCGTGACCCCGATCAGTTATGTCGATCAGGCGGTGGCTTACGCACGCCGACCGCAGACGATTGTTGCTACTTTCGGCGATATGGTCCGTGTGCCCGGTTCGACCAGTAATCTGCAGCGCGAAAAAGCCGAAGGTGCCGATGTGCGGATCGTCTACTCGCCGCTTGATGCAGTCTCAATAGCAGAAAAGAATCCCGAGAAGACAGTCGTCTTTCTCGGAGTTGGATTCGAGACAACGGCTCCGACCATAGGCGGCAGTCTGCTCGAAGCAGAAAAGCGGAATCTGAAAAATTTTTTCGTGCTCTGTGCGCATAAAACGATGCCAGCCCCGATGATCGCCTTGACCAGTGATCCTGAACTCAAGGTTGATGGCTATATCTGTCCTGCCCATGTCAGTGCGGTGATTGGATCAGATGCCTACCAACCTCTGGCCGAAGACTTTGGTGTGCCCTGTGTGGTCACAGGTTTTGAACCGGTCGATATGCTGCGTGGTATTCAGATGTTGGTGCGACAGGTTGTGGCGGGCGAAGCAAAGGTCGAATGTGAGTACAGCCGTATCGTTAAACCCGCAGGCAACCAAACAGCGCAGGCAATACTGGCCAAGGTTTTTGAGCCCTGTGACGCTGAATGGCGTGGAATAGGCCTGATCCCGGAGAGCGGTCTGCGGTTGCGCGAAGCCTACCAAAAGTTTGACGCTTTAATCGCCCTGCCGGTCGAGGTGGAGGAACCGCGCGAACACAAGGGTTGCCTCTGTGGCGAAATCCTTAAGGGGAAAGTCAGCGCAAAGGATTGTCCGCTGTTCCGTAAGACTTGCACACCGGAGCATCCGATTGGTGCTTGTATGGTGAGCAGCGAAGGAACCTGCGCTGCGGAATATAAATACGGGGACTGTTAGGAAACTCTCGGACTAGCCATGAGCTGGCTGCAAATCTGACTGTTTGGACCATATTTTAGCTAATCTTCAGCCCATAGCTATGGCTATGAGCTCTCGAGGGCGCCAAAATCTGTTCTCAAACACCCAGATTTTCGCTACAGCTCGGATAGCCCGACAGTCGCCTGTCGGCCTCATCTGCTGCGTTATGCTCAATCTTCAATCTTCGACGTAGCTACGCCTCAGCTTTCAGCTTTCGCAAGCCTTGCAGCTGAACCCTTATCTGCCCCCTTTTGCGGTGGCTTGAAGGAGTATATTTGTGAAGGATGATATTATCCTGCTTGGTCATGGCAGCGGCGGGAAGTTGAGCCATCAACTGCTTGATGAGTTGATTATCCCGATTCTGTCCCAGGTCGATCAGGCCGAGCAGAACGATGCTGCGGTCCTCAATGGGATCAAGGGTGATCAAATTGCCTTTACCACTGATAGCTACGTGGTCGATCCGATTCGTTTTCCTGGCGGAAATATTGGGGACCTGGCCGTTAACGGTACGGTGAACGATTTGGCAATGAGTGGTGCTCGGCCTATGGCGTTGAGTGTCGGCTTGATCCTCGAAGAGGGGCTCAGGCTGGCTGAACTGCGAGAGATTCTTCAGTCGATGAAGGTCGCAGCCGATAAGGCAGGAGTTAAGATTGTCACTGGAGATACCAAGGTAGTCCCACGTGGCAAGGGTGATAAAATATTTATCAATACCTCGGGACTCGGAGTCTTTGATCATGAACTGAGGCCGGTTGGTCGTGGAGCCAAGCCAGGAGACAAGGTGTTGATCAACGGTAATATCGGTGATCATGGCATGGCGGTGTTGGCCAGTCGTGAGGGGTTGGCCCTGCAATCAGAGATTGCGACCGACAGCGCCCCCTTGAACGCCATGGTTGCCCGATTGTTGGCTGAATATGGAACCGCTATTCATGTGTTGCGTGATCCAACGCGTGGTGGTGTGGCGACAACGCTTAAGGAGATCGCCTTGCAGTCAGGGGTAGATATCTGTCTGGCAGAAGAGGCCTTGCCGGTGAGCGATGCGGTGGCAGGAGCCTGTGCCATTCTTGGTCTCGACCCGTTGTTTGTTGCCAATGAAGGCAAGTTGTTGGCGATTGTTGCCGCCAATATTGCTGAGGATGCCTTGGTGACAATGCAGACTTGCGAGTTCGGCGAGCAAGCGGTCATTATTGGTGAAGTGACTGAGACTTCAGCAGGCCGTGTGATGATGCGCACAGCCATTGGGGGACTGCGAGCAATCGAGATGCTTGCCGGAGAGCAACTGCCGCGAATCTGTTGAGACAGCGATTATTTTACAAAAAGGCCCCGTTCGGCATGCTCGAATGGGGCCTTTTTGATTTAATAAAAGCAGATTTTATAGAAACTTTGTTTTGGCGTCGAATAATTTCTGGTTATGAATTTTATCGTCCTGGGCCAGTGCTGCAAACATCTTTTTCAAGCTTTCGTCTTTGAACTCCAGGCTGTTTTCGATATGTATACTGCAGAAATCCTGCTCCAGTTCTGTCCCTGCCTCGATCACCTGTTTGACATCAAAATCTAGCTGGATGGTTTTTTCTAGCAGGGCTTTTGCTCGGTCCAGCAAAGCCTGAGTGGGAGCCAGGTCTGATGATTTAAGGGTGAAATCTGAGCCGGTAGAAAAGCGCAGTGCAAAACGCAGTTGTGATGCATGATCGTCTTCGTCATCCGCTAGGCTCTTCAGGATTACCTTTAATTGTCTGGGCAGTTTGTTGGAGGTCGCTAGCTGGCGATAGATGCGGGCGGCAGTCTCTTCAATTTCGACACAAAGTAATAAATGTTTTTTCACGCTTCTCTCAACTTTCTATTTATGCAAGAAGGTGGTGCCACAGTTCAATTTAAATGATAACTGCAATAGGGCCCGGTCGCAAGCGGAGAGATTGGGGCGTTTTAATTTTTTAAAGGTTTGAAATAATGATATGTTTTATCGTGGGCATCGGGATGTGCTGGCGGGGTGGAGCGTAAATAAAAAGAAGCCCGGTGACGGAGGGGGGGGGTCACCGGGCTTCCGGATACTTAGAGCATCCGTTGACTGAGAATATTAACCATCCACGAAGAGTTGTCAAGAAGAAAGTTGTATTGTTGACGAAAAAGGTTTCATTTTTCGGTGATTAATTATATTCTGAATGTTGAGAGCGGGGACGACTGCCTCGTAAGCCCTCAGTCAGTAGAGCTAACCCTGTTTCCTTTGGGGCTTTGATTGTTGAATCAGCCAGAGTAAATTGTAGCAAGGAGGTACGTTATGCTGATACGTGTCATGTATGGGGATGGCCGTTTTGACATGGTTCGTAATGACATGCTCGACATCCTGGTTGCGAACATGAAAATCAAAAAAATTCGTCGCGCCAGTGGTTGGGTGGATGTTGAAAGGGATGAAATTCGTCAGAGTCTCGGTGTGCCATGGGACGGACTGGAGCAGCGTGCGCCGTGGCCCATGCATTAAGCTCATGCGGGAGCTCAGCCTGTAGTATTAATGTCTGGGTGCAGGGATGATTGCTGCCAGTTTCATCCGCTTTGAGCAATAAGTGTTTAAGTAGGGAGAGAAGAGCTCAAGGACCGAGCAGGTTTTATATTGTGGTTATTGAATTAAAAAGAGGTTGGCGAAAAATCGCTAACCTCTTTTTCTTTGGTGACGCTGGTGAGGATTTTTAGGGGTGCATATGCCGATAAATTTATAGCTGAAATGATCATTTGAAGCCCTACGGTAGGGCTTATCCCTGCCGTTAGAGATGGGTTTGTCTTGACCTGTATTCTGGATTCTCTCTTGAGAAGGTCCCTCGGCGGTACAGGACTGGCTCTCCCGGCGAACTGAACAGTAATGATGAGTCATGTCGGGGGGCCGAGGATGTAGTTCTCCAGTTGGTCAATCAAGAAATCTTTGTCAGAGATATGTGCTTTAACCAAGTCGCCGATGGATATCATTCCGACTAACTTCTTATTTTCAAAAACAGGAAAATGGCGGCAGCGCTTGTCGGTCATCAATGCCAAACCCTCTTCCACACTCATCTCAGGGGTGAAGTAGAGGACATTGGTGACCATGATCTTCTTAACGGCCGTCTTGAGGGATGAGCGTCCTTCGAGAATCACTTTTCGCGCATATTCACGCTCGGAGATGATACCGGTCACCTTCTCTCTCTCCATAACAAGAAGGGCTCCGACATTCTCGGAAGCCATCAATTCCAGCGCCTCATAAACGGTCGCGTCAGCACCGATACTGATTATGGTGCCTCCCTTGCTTTTCAGTACGTCACGGATTGTTTTGGTCATTGCGAGCCTCCATTCTGAATCTCAGAGATGAATATTACTTCAACAATTCTAGCGGATTCCGAAAGGTTGTCAATTGGTGAGGGGCTCAGGTTTTGTTTTTAGTAGGAGGGGGGAGGCGAGTTGCTGCCGCTCGTCTAGGAGCTCGAGGCTGCCGTCAGCAGAGTTGATAAACTGCTGTTTTTCCGTGATGTCTTTGAGGCCGTAGGGACAAATGGGCTGTTGGTTGTCTGCTCAGTCAATCACGTTTTTTGACGGGCTTTTGTTTGAGATGAAGCGGGAGGGTGATGCTGAAAATAGCACCATTTTGGTGGTTGGCGGCCTTGAGCTCTCCTTGGTGGTGTTCAATAATTCGGTGACAGATCGACAGACCGAGACCGGTCCCTTGTTTGCGGGTTGTGAAAAAGGGAGTGAAAATGTTGCGTAACATCTCTGGTGGGATTCCTTCGCCGGTGTCTTGAATTTCAATCCGCACGGCTTTATCTCCTCGGAGATGAGCTTCTTTTAAACGCAGAGTTAACTGACCTCCTTGTTGTGTTGCCTGGCGAGCATTGCTGATCAGATTGACTAGAACTTGCTCGATTTGCTCTGGGTCTCCTTGTAGTGGGGGCAAGTGATCTGTCATTTCGGTTGTCAACGCAATGCCAGCTTTTGAAAGTTTTTCTCTTTCAATCAAAAGGGCTTGTTCGAGAACCCGGTATAGGCTGAAAGAGGTCGGAGCCAAGTCGCTCTGGCGGGAAAAGTTGAGGATTTTATTGAGCATTTTCTCCAGCCGCTTGGTCTCTTCGTGGATGATAGTGGCGTACTGAAATTCATTACTGTCAGGTTGTAGTTTCTGGCACAACCGACGCGCAAACCCCCCCACTGAAACAAGAGGGTTGCGTAATTCATGAGCCACTGAGGCGGACATTTCACCGATTGTCGCCATCTTTTCGCGTTGCATGAGCCGTTCTTGAGTTTCTCGAAGGCTTTGATGGGCTGATTCGATGTTATGAACAAGTTGGACATTATCGAGTGCTATGCTTGCCTGAGCGGCAAAAAGTTCCATAAATCTCAGGCGTTGCCCCGTGATTTTTTCTTGGGTGCCGAAGTTGTCGATTGCGAGGACACAGAGCACTTGCTGACGAGCAATCAGAGGGATGCAGGCATGATCCCGGAGTCTTATTTGTTGAGAAAAATTGTCATCAGGGTGCGGTGGACGTTCGATCAGGATTGCCTGTTGTTCCCGCACAACACGAGCTATGCAGCTGTGCGAGTCATCCAGAGGTACACGTAACTGCATGACCTGACGGGAAAATTCAGTTTGCTTCTGAGCATTCATTACATCAGGTGGTATCAGGAGTTGCTGACTTTCGGCAGGTAGCCCTTCCGGGAGGAGCAATCCGGCCGTTTCGCGGGTGACACCTAGAATGCCTTGCAAGCTGTTACTGCGTTCGTTGACCATGAAGAGCATCGCGCGTTGAAAGGCTCCACCCTGAGGATGGACCAGCAGCGAAAGAATCAGATGTATCAAGTTGTCTGTTGCCTGCGTGCTGTGCAAGAGTTGACTGATGCGGTAAAGCAGCGAGATATCCTGCAGGTTCTGCGCATCTGCTGCTGATACTTGACGCAGTCGCTCTGTCGTTAGTTGTTGCTCTATTGCCTGGGCGATTTGAAAACTGCAGGTCAGCATCAATTGTTGTTGATCGAGGCGGAAAGGAGCACGTTCTTCACCGCTGCCCCCGAGAAAACTGAGTGTACCAAGGTTGTGACCATGGACACGGAGTGGAATACAGTAGAGGCAGGGAGGGAGTTTGCCTTGTTTGTCAAGCAGAGTCTCCAGGTGGCTGCGACCGCTACGCAACACTTTTTCGCTGATCGTCTGTTCTTGCTGGAGGAGATACGCCAATTGGGCCGGGTCTGTTATTGCGGTCCTCATGTATTGTGATTTGAGATTGTTATTTTCATCCAGAGCTGGACGGAGAATGACGCCTGTTGAAGAAGCATGTTCGAATAAAACAGCAGGAATAACCGCGTAAAGGCTTTCGAGGTTGGTTGCGGCGTTCAGTGACTGACCAAGGCGTGATACCAGGGTCAATTGAGCTATTCGTTGGGATGTCTTCTCCATGAGCTGTCATCGCCTGATGCGCGGCCGCAATTTACTGCTTCGACCGTGAGGAAATCGATGGGAGGTGGGTTGCAGGTCAGCCGATTTTCTCCTGCCGCTCTTGTTCAGTTTTACAGTCGATGCATAAGGTGGTGACGGGACGGGCACGCAAACGCTCGGTGCCGATCTGCTCTTCGCAGCTTTCGCACTGTCCAAAAGATTCATCATCGATGCGCTCGAGCGCTTCACGAATCTTGTTGATCAGTTTTCGTTCACGATCACGGATGCGCAGTTCGAAATTGCGACCGGATTCGAGGCTTGCCCGGTCGGTAGGGTCCGGGAAGTTGATATTATCTTCGGTCATATCAGAAACGGTTTTTCCGGCATCCTCCAGCAGTTCGCTCATCTGTGACTGCAGCAGGGTACGGAATTCTGATAACTGTTTTTTATTCATTTTTTTGTTCATTTTTTTATTCATAATTAGTGCCTCGCAAAACCGATTTGACGATGTTGACAACTATAACCCGAAATGGGCTTAGAATGCGCCCCCCAGTTGGACATAGATAATTAGCACAAGCACCACGACCGCCAGCCAGATCGAGAAGAGGTCATTGCTTTTTAGTGGTAGATCAGCCCCCAAGGCTCTGGTCTCATCGCTGATCACGGCATGTGGCAGTCGCTCTTGTAGTCGCTCTATCAGTTGGTCAAAGTGGTCGTAGTTGTTTGAAAAGAGCAAGAAGTCGGCTTCTGTACTAACGCTGACAAAGACACGTCTTCTAATTCTAACCGTATCGACTGAGGTGATTTCGCCAAAAGGGATTCTCTTTGTGCGAAACAGCCGACAGGCGACAATGGAATCTTCATTTACGCTGATCTGTCGACGCCAGCTTTCGATAAAAAGTGCCAAGACCGGGAGTATAATCGCGGCCAGAATAACGATCTTGCCGGTGGCCTGTTGCTGGATAATACACAGAAGCAGTAGCGTCACTAACAACAGGTTTATCAGACCGAGAGCAAAAAGAAACTTTTTGCGAATTTTGAACTGCGACATCAAACAGCCTTTAGCGCTAGATAGATCAATGAAATTTAACAAAAAACTACAGATAGTGCCAAGTAAAATCGCAGACTCAGGAGTCTTGAGGCCTAATGAACTCTCCACTCTTGCCACCACTTTTTTTCTGGAGACGTATCGCGCCAATGACCATCAATTTGTCGATTGCCTTGCACATGTCATATATGGTCAATGCTGCGACCGAGACCGCCGTTAGTGCTTCCATCTCGATTCCGGTCTGACCGTTCACCTTTGCGGTGGCTGCGATCTCGACAACACCATCTTCAGCGCGTGGAACAAATTCCAGTTCGACAGAGGTCAGTGCCAAAGGGTGGCAAAGAGGTATCAAATTGGGGGTCTGTTTGGCGGCCATAATTCCGGCAATCCGTGCGATGCCGAAGACGTCCCCTTTTTCTATGTTGCGATCCAGTATCCGTTTGAGGGTTGTCGGTTGCATTTGGATTTCACCGCATGCCAGTGCTTTGCGACTGGTTGATATCTTGTCGCCGACATCGACCATGATCGCTTTACCTTCGGAGTCGAAGTGGGTCAATTTTTCACTCATTGAACAGCTCCCTGCATTGATTATATGCGTGTTTAGTTGAAGATCAGATCCAACAGTTCGCTGGCATGGCGGATGCCGACCAGTGTCATTCCCTTTGGAGTCGTAATGTTCTTCAGGCTTCCCTGCGGCAAAATACAGCGATTGAAACCGAGGCGCGCCGCTTCCTTGATTCTGAGCTCAGGTTGTGAAACCGCACGCACCTCACCGGTCAGGCCAACTTCACCGAAGATGACGGTCTGCGACTCAACTGCGCGGTTGAGGTGGCTGCTGATCAGGGCAGCGATGGTCGCTAGATCGATAGCGGGCTCGTCCAGGCGCACCCCACCGGCGACATTGACAAAGATATCCTGCCCAGCGAGTTGTAACTCGACTTTTTTGTCGAGGATGGCGACCAGCAGGGCCATCCGTTTGTGATCGATTCCAATTGCTGTGCGCTGCGGGGTGCCGAAACTGCTGCTGGAAACCAGTGCCTGGAGTTCGACCAGGATCGGACGGGTGCCCTCCAGGGCGGGAACGACGACACTGCCGGCATTCTTTTCCGGTCTTTCGGCCAGGAAAAGTTCCGAAGGGTTGGCGACCTCGCGCAAGCCGTTGCTACACATCTCGAAGACGCCGATCTCGTTGGTCGAACCGAAGCGGTTTTTGACTGCGCGTAGAATTCGGTAGGGGTGGCCGGGGTCGCCCTCAAAATAGAGCACGGTGTCAACCATGTGCTCCAGCACCCGCGGGCCGGCGATCGAACCATCCTTGGTGACATGGCCGACCAGAAAGGTTGGAATTCCTTCCCCCTTTGCTAGTATCATCAGCTGACCGGCGCACTCACGTACCTGGCTGACGCTGCCAGGGGCCGACTCGATGCTGTTAGTGAAGATAGTCTGGATCGAATCGATGACCAGATAATCAGGGTTGAGTTCGGCGACCCGTTTGCGAATCTGTTCGAGGGAGGTCTCGGCGAGCAGGTATAGATTTTGAGAAGTTGCGCCGAGCCGTTCGCCGCGGAGTTTGACCTGGCGGGTCGATTCCTCGGCGGTCACATAGAGGGCAGTGCCGGTTTTAGCTAGTTGATCGATGGCCTGCAGGAGCAAGGTAGACTTGCCGATGCCGGGATCTCCGCCGACCAGGATTAACGAGCCCGGAACCAGACCGCCGCCCAGAGTCCGGTCGAGTTCTGCGATACCGCAACTGACCCGATCCTCGGCAGTGCTAGTGATTTCCGCCATTTTCTGCGGTTTGCCCGGGGATGGAAGCGCGCGGCCTCCCTGCTGTGGCTGACTCTGTTCTTCAGCCAGGGTATTCCACTGGTTGCAATCCGGACATTTTCCGAGCCATTTCGGGGTCTGGAAACCACACTGTTGACAGGTGAAGAAGGTCTTTTGCCTGGCCATGATCGCCTCTGTATCGAAAATCAAGAAGTTTGGAAGCTATAATTTTACTCTGAAGAAACTCATCCTAAGGTTTGCCCGGGGAACTGTCAATTGCTTGCAGCATTGGGTTATACTCGTCAATTGGATAGTCCGTCAGGCTCTGGCTTCCCACATGAGAGATGATTTCGATGCAATACTCAGAATTGCGTGCTGCGCTTGATGAGTTCAGTTTTCCCGAGCGGGTCAGCTTGCGCCAAGTCAAAGAGCGTTATCGCGAGCTGGTCCGCTGTTACCATCCAGACTCCGGGGCGGGATCCGATCCGGAAAAAATTCAACGGATCAACGAGTCTTACCGGATTTTACGTTCTTATTTCCATGAGTATCTGTTTAATTGCTCGCGCAGCGAATTTCTCGAGCAGCATCCAGAAGAGCGTTTACGTGAGCAGTTCGCCCATGACAGTCTCTGGGGAGGTCGTGCCGAGGATGTCTGATTCTTTTGCAGGATTTGTTTTTTCTCCTTGTTTTTCAAAGGTTTGACGTGTTAATTTCCTCCTTTTCGTCAAAAAATAAGAGGTAATAAAGATTAAAGTATGAGCGATTTTAAGAGGCTGACTGAAGTCAGTCGTCCCTCCCGCTATCTTGGTGGTGAACTGGGCAGCCGCAGCAAGAGTACAGATCAGGTCGATTTACGTATGGTCCTGGCTTTCCCCGATGTTTACGAGATCGGGATGAGCTATCTTGGTTTTCCGATACTCTACCGTATCCTCAATGATTTAGAAGGCATTTCCGCTGAGAGGGTTTATGCCCCCTGGCCCGATATGGCCGAACTTCTCGAAAGAGATGGTGCTCCGCTCTCTTCTCTGGAGAGCGGGCTGCCGTTGGCTGACTTTGATATTATCGGTTTCACCCTGCAGTACGAGCTCAGCTACACCAACGTGCTTGGGATGTTGCAACTGGCTGGCTTGCCACTGCGCCGCGCCGATAGAAGTGAAGATGCTCCGCTTATTGTTGTCGGCGGGCCCTGCGCCTTCAACCCCGAACCCCTCGCCGATTTTTTCGATTGCGCTCTGATCGGCGATGGTGAGGAAGCCCTGGTTGAGCTGGTTAATGCTGTGCGCGCCGCACGTAAAGAAGGCTTGTCTCGTTCAGAACTTTTGAACAAACTGGCCTGCATTAAGGGGATTTATGTCCCATCCTACTTCGATATTGTCTACAAGGAAGATGGCCGGGTTGCCGAAATAAAACCATTAAAGGAAGGTTACGCAACAGTTCGCCGGCGTTTTTTGGCGGATCTTGAAACCGCCCCCTTTCCGACTGCTCCACTCGTCCCCTTTATGCAGACGGTGCATAACCGGGTCGCGATGGAGATTGCTCGCGGCTGCACCCGTGGCTGTCGTTTTTGTCAGGCGGGTTATATCTACCGTCCGGTGCGTGAACGTAGCCCGGAGAAGATTGCCGAACTGGTCGAAACCGCCTTGACTAACTCGGGATACGAGGAGATCTCGCTCCTTTCACTCTCGACCGGAGACTACAGTTGCATCGAACCGCTTTTGAAGGGTTTGATGTCTAAATATGCAAAAGAGCGGGTCGCTGTCTCTTTTCCAAGCCTGCGTGTTGGCTCCTTGACTGAAGGCTTGATGGAGGAGATCAAGAAGGTTCGCAAGACCGGTTTCACTCTGGCCCCTGAGGCCGGCAGTGAGCGAATGCGACAACTGATCAATAAGGGGATCACTGAAGAGGAACTGCTCGAGACGACGACCAACGCATTTACTCTCGGCTGGCGGGTGATCAAGCTCTATTATATGATGGGACTGCCGACCGAAACCGACGAAGACCTGCAGGCAATCATCGATCTTTCTGCACGGGTCAAGCGTAGCGGTAAGGGCACCGAAGGGGGCGCCGATGTCAATGTCGCGGTTTCGACCTTCGTGCCCAAACCACATACCCCTTTCCAGTGGGAACCTCAGCTCGGCATCGATGAGATCTTACGTATGCAGGGACTGCTCAAGGGTGGTTTGCGCGCAAAAAAGTTGAAATTTAAATATCACGAAGCCTCTCTCTCATTTCTTGAAGGGGTCTTTGCCCGCGGCGACCGGCGTTTGGGTCGGGTTCTCGAAGCAGCTTTGGCTGCGGGGTGCCGATTTGACGGTTGGCGTGAGCATTTCAACTTTGGCAAATGGCAACAGGCTTTTATCGATGCTGAAATCGATCCCGTCTGGTATCTGCGTGAGCGCGATGAGGGTGAGGTCCTGCCATGGGATCATATCGACTGCGGTCTGCCGAAGAGTTTTTTTGTCAAAGAACGGCAAAAAGCCCTGGAGTTGGCTGGGACGCCCGACTGTCGCGATGGCGACTGTAGCGCTTGCGGGGTCTGCGATTTTGAAGTGGTGAAGATGCGCCTGCAGCAACCGCAGCAGTTGCCGCTGGCTTCAGTCAACCCGCAGGGACCAGTTGACAATGATCTGCGTTTCCGGGTCCGTCTGAAACTGGCTAAGCGCGGCCGGGCGAAGATGGTTGCACATTTGGAATATTTGACGATGTTTCAGCGCGCGGTGCGTCGTGCCAGACTGCCGATACGTTTTTCTCAGGGCTTCCATCCAACCCCGAAGGTCTCCTATCTCGAAGCCTTGCCGATGGGGGTGGAGAGTGAGGCCGAACTGGTCGATATTGAACTCTTTGAACCTTGAGCAGCAGATGAGGTTGCTCAGCGTTTGAACGATCAGTTGCCCGAAGGCTTTTCCATTATTGCCGCAGAGATTCCTGCTGCGGGAGTTCCTTCTCCTTCTGCATCCGTGGCGGCCAGTATTTATCGTGTACCGCTGCCTGATATCAGCATCGATTTCGCTCGAAAAATTACTGATTTTCTCGCGAGTGAACGGGTCGAGGCGGTGCAGATCAAAAAGGGCCTGGAGAAGAAGGTTGACCTGAGAGGGGATGTTGTTGCAATTGAGTTAGTTGAAAACGAAATGGAACTTAAATTGGTCAAGGGGAGTCCGTTGCGGATTGCTGCCCACCTGTTTTCGCTAGAGGTTGAGGCCGTACGCCAACTTGGCGTGAGGAAAACCGCGATCATTCTTAATAGATAAAGCGCAATGCGGCAGGTTGTTTAACCAAGGTCCGTGCTGGCGTTGCTGATAATTAATAATCGTCTTAATTCACAATATATCTAGTTTAAATGGAGTCAGTCATGACCAGGGAGCTGGTGATCAACACAACCTCACACGAAACTCGTGTGGCGTTGTTGGAAGGTGGGCATATTGCCGAACTCTATATCGAGCGCCAGCGCGAAATGGGGATTGTAAGCAATATCTATAAGGGGCGGGTCATCCGCGTGTTGCCGGGGATGCAGGCGGCTTTTGTCGATATCGGGCTGGAGAAGGCGGCTTTTCTCTATGTGGCTGATGTTTTTGATGAAATGAATGAGGTGGCCCGTTATGTTGATGGCGATAATTCCGGGACCGATCAGGCTGAGGAGCTTGAGCAACCACTGCCGCCGATAGAAGATCTGCTAAAGGAGGGTCAGGAAATCCTGGTGCAGATCTCTAAGGAACCGATCAGTACTAAGGGTGCTCGGATCACCTCTCATATCTCATTGCCAGGCCGACATCTCGTTTATATGCCGACGGTAGATCATGTCGGAATTTCACGTCGGATCGATGACGAGGAAGAACGTGAACGGTTGCGCGCACTGGTTGAAGCGATGAAGCCCGAAGGCTCCGGATTTATCGTTCGGACTGTTTCTGAAGGGAAGAGTGAGGCCGATCTGAGGGCCGATATGGAATTTCTGATCGAACTCTGGAAGGATATCAGCTCGGGTGTTGAAGAACGCAAGGCCCCGGCCTTGATCCATTCAGACCTTGATGTCACCAGCAAGGTTTTACGTGATATCCTGACCGAAGATGTGCGACGGATCATTGTTGATACTCAGGATGAATACAATAAAATCGTCCGCTTCATTCGCACCTTTATGCCCAAGCTGAATTACTGTATTGAACTTTATGATGGTGATGAACCGATTTTTGATTCCTTCGGGCTTGAAGTTGAAATTTCACGTGCGTTAGGGAAGAAGGTCTGGCTCAAAAGTGGCGGCTCTATCATCATCGAGCAGACCGAAGCTTTGGTGGCAGTCGATGTCAACACCGGTCGCTATGTCGGCAAGCATAATCTTGAAGATACGATACTCAAGACCAACTTGGAGGCGCTTAAGGAGATTGCCTTTCAGTTGCGACTCCGTAATATCGGTGGTTTGATTATCGTCGATTTTATCGATATGGAAAAAGAGGCTCATCGTGACAAGGTACATGCTGCCTTTGAAGAAGTGCTCAAGAACGATAAAAATAAAACCAATATCCTCAAAATCAGTGAGCTCGGTCTGGTTGAGATGACGCGTAAGCGGGTGCGGGAATCGATCGGACGCACCCTCTGTGAGCCCTGCTCTTATTGTGATGGGAATGGTTACGTCAAAGGGCATCTGACGATTATCTACGAAATCCTTCGTGAGCTTCAACGTGAACTCAAGGATTTACCTGATGGACGTATTACCTTGTTGGCCCATCCTGCCATTGCCGGTCTTCTTATCGATGAAGAACGGACCGGGATAGATGAGATTGAGCAAGGGACCGGGCGCAATATCATCATTAATTCTCGTCCCGGATTCCATATTGAGCAGTTTGAAATCGCAATAGGTTAGGGGCGGTATGAGCAGTAATAACTATCTGATGGAGAGTGCGGATGAGGCGTTGCGCCTTGATCTGAAAACCCCGTTCGAACCTCTGGCCAGACAGACCGGCTGGGCCGGGCTCAAGCCGGGGATGCGGGTGCTGGATCTGGGTTGCGGGTCGGGTAAGACCACATCTTTCTTGCAGCAGCTGGTTCAGCCGGGGGGGAGCGCCGTCGGACTGGATGGTTCGGCCGCGCGGGTTGAGCATGCCAGAAGCCACTACGGCAGCTGCGGGGCTGAATATGTCTGCCGGGATTTTTATCAGCCGTTGGACGATCTGGGAGAGTTCGATTTCATCTGGGTACGCTTCGTCCTCGAATACCACCGGCGGCAGAGTTTCGAGCTGGTGAAAAATGTCACCCGCCTGCTCAGACCGGGCGGGATTCTCTGCCTGGTCGATCTCGACCACAACAGCCTGAACCATTACAGCCTGCCAGAGCGTCTGGAGAGGGCCCTGTCCGGCGTGATGGGCTATCTGGAAGAGCGCGGTGATTTCGACCCCTACATGGGACGCAAGCTTTATTCCTATCTCTATGATCTCGATTTTGAGCAGATCGACCTCGATCTCTCCGCCCATCATCTGATCTTCGGTGAACTGGATGAGATCAACCGTTTCAACTGGACCAAAAAGCTGGACGTGGCCGCCAGTCAGGTGGACTACCCCTTTGCCGAGTACCCCGGCGGACATGCCGAATTCCTGAGTGAATTCCAGACCTTCTTTGCCGACCCCAGACGCTTTACCTACACTCCCCTGATCGCCTGTCGCGGGGTCAGACCGGGCGGCTGAGGTTGTTTGACATTGCAGGCTTTATAAAATGGGCGCTCCCGGCAGCAGGCGGGTAGCGCCCATCTTTTTTGCAGCTACGCACACTTCTGCGCGTGGTGGATAAAGTCTTCCAGGGCGTGCCTCGCCTCATGCTGGATCTCCAAAAACTCCAGGCCGAAGCCGACCGGCAATGACGGGGCCGGTCGCTGGCTGTGATCATTGACCCAGACGACGCGGGCCTTGGCTCGCACCAGCCGGTTCGCCTCCTCGGGCAGGGCGAAGACGATGTCGAGCAGGCTCCCTTCGTCGAGTTCGCCGTCCATCGCTACGTACATCCCGCTGGTACTCAGGTAGGCGCTGGTGCCGGAGAAAGTTCGGTTCAAGGCGCGGCAGGAGACCTGGGTCCGGCAGGCAATCCTCAGCTGGCGCCGTTGGATCTCGTGGTCCAGCGGTTTCTGCGTGCTCACCGGACAGGCTTTCTGGGTGGTGAAGTAGCGGATGAAGGTCGTGACGATTTCCGGATCGAGGTGGGAGCCGCTGACATCCTGCAGTAAGTTCAGGGCGATATCGAACGGCATGGGGTCGCGATAGTGGCGCTTAGAGGTGATCGCCTCGAAGAAGTCGGCGACGGCGATGATCCGGGACCCCAGGGGGATTTCATCCCCTTGGAGGCCGCGCGGATAGCCGCTGCCGTCCATCTTCTCATGGTGGGCCCAGCAGATCTCCGGGATCTGGCGGTAGATCCCTTCGAAATGGATCCGCTCCAGGATTTCCCGAGTTTGACCGGGATGGGTCTGGACCAGAGCCTGTTCTTCGCTGCTCAGGCGGCCCGGTTTCTTCAGGATGAAATCGGGCACTCCGATCTTGCCGTAGTCGTGGAGCAGCGCCGCCACTCGCATCATCTCCGAAAATTCCGGCGAAAGGTTCATCGCCTGGCAGATGGCATCGGTATATTCGGTGACCTTCTCCGAGTGCCCGGCGGTCATGTAATCACGGGCATCGATGCTGGCGGCCAGCACCTTCAGAGTCGATTGGAACTGCTGGGAGCGGGTCTGCAGCAGCTCGGCATTGTGGATGCTGATGCCGATGATCGGAGCGATTCCCATGAGCAGGCTGATATCACTCTGGACCAGCGGTCGTTTCGATTCGCGATTGTCGACCGCCAGAAGGCCGACCGATTTACCTTCGCAGATGATCGGACAGCAGATGAAGGCGCGGGAGCCGAGCATCTTTATCAACGCCAGGCTGCGCAGGGAGAGGGTCCCTTCGATGACATTGACGTCGTTGATTAGTAGCGGGGTCTGATCCCGGAAGGCGACGATGAAGGGACCTTGTGATTCAGGGCGATCAAGGTGAAAGGCTGTCTCTTCCAAGAGTCGCTTCTGCTCCTCAGTATAGCCGTAGCCGGCGCGAAACTGCAGCTGGGTCCGCTCGGAGTTGGCCATCAGCACCATCCCGCGATCGAAATCGAGACGCTTCTCCAGAATCGATGCCACCGCATCGAGGAGGCCGTCCTTGATCTTGCTGCTGATGACCTGGCCGATTTCGCTGGCCAGTTGCGCGTTGTTGTAGTGAGTATTGATTCGGGATACCTGATCTTCGGCGGCGGACCAGATCTCCTGCAGGCTATTTCTGAGCGCCTTCTTCTCGGAACGCGCCGCAATCAGTGAGACGAGCAGGGCCAGAAGTATGGAGGTTGGGGCCAGATGGTCCCGGACCATGGGATAGGCGAAGGGGAGCAGGGCCAGGTTGCCGAGCAGCAAGGCGGCGATAAGATAGTTGCGCAGACTCTGCCAGAGCGCCGCTGGCTCATCTTGCCATGAGATGATGTAGCGGCAGGCCGCATCGCCTTCGAACAGGCACTCGGGATGGCTGATGTCTGGGAGACGGTAGTTGAACATCATCAGGATCGCCTCGAAGAAGCCTTTGCGATTTTCACACTGAAAAGATTTTTCCTTAACCCCCGCGTTGGGGGTCACGCGGATCTCGATCTTGTTGCGGTTGATCCGTCGGGCCTGATAGCTGGCGGAACGGGTGAAGTTGGCCGCCGCCTTGTTGACCAGGCGAAAGACCCGTGCCGGACCGAGCAGGCTGAGGAGGTACTGTTGCATGACTCCGAGGGCGCCGGGTGAGGCGGCAAAGCGCCCAGCATCGCGCGCAATGTTTGAGTTGCCGGTCAGCCGGGTCACCCTCTCGTAAAAACGATCGACTTGATTCTGGCTGAACCAGTGTCCTTGGTCGGCAACTTCGTAGGGCTGCATCTGGGCGTATGTCAGCAGATTGTTGACGTCGACTTGGGAGAAACCGGCCTTTAGAATTAGCTTGATGTAGGGCTCGATAATCCGGCTGTTGTACAGTGGGCGGTCCTGGTCGTTTTCAGGGCTCTTTTTAATCACCATGAGTCTCTAACTCCTGCGGGTAAATCGCTCACAGAACTGGAAATAGGGATCCAGATTGTGGCAGTTGAGCACCCAGAGGTTGTAGGTTTTGTCGGAGGTTATGCCGACATGGGCAGCATAGCTTTGCGGGTAGAGCAGGACCGGCATCTCCTGTTGGTTGAAGCTGTCCAAAAGAAAGGAGAGCATCTGGTTGAGGGTTTGCCGCGGAAGATCCTGTGGGTCGAGAACAATCACCTTGATGCAATTGGTCAGGCTGGACATGTTCAACCCGATATCCGACAGGCTGACCAAAAAGATGGCCTTGAGGACCCCCTCTTTTTTAAGGGAAAACCGGGCGTGGGAGCGGCTGAAGCCGAGGGCTCGATACCTGGTGCTCAGTTCGTGGTCATCGACGCTCCCTGCTTCAAGATCGAGGGCATTGAGCATGAGGCCCCCCGAAACATGTTCGTAGTACCTGGCAAGCTCATCCAGATCCTGGGTGACGACTTCCGCCACGTCCCAGGGCGGTAGGGGTCGCGTGCCGCCCTGCTCGGGCTGGCGGAAAATAGAGTAGCTGAAGGGGTCGATCGAGCATTCTTTCGGGTTCTGGTAGTGTTGCGCAACCCCACCGAAGATCCGCATCGGGAAACGGTTTTCTGGACGGAAATAGCACATGACGAAATTCATGTGGGCCGAGTAGAGGCTCTGCGAGTCATTCAGCGAGCGTCCCGCCTGATTGAGGACGATCAGCCCGGTCCGTTTTGATTCTGATTGGGCGGCGGCATGATGGTGGATCAGCCAGGTGTTGCTATGGAAACGGACCATCGACATGTGCCCCAGAATGGCCCCCTTATCCTGATAGATGAAATGGCGGGCGATGTCGGGGTTCTGGGTGTAGAGCTTCAGGTAGGTCTCCTTGAACCCCTGCTTGTTTGCCTGGATCTCCGCATATTTGTGCGGGTAGATAAACCCCGATTCAAAGAAGAACTTCCAGAGCGTCTCCGGGTCGATCTGGTTGCAGAGATAGGAGTTGGGGTCGTGTGCCTGATGCAGGCTGGCCATGAGCTGCACGTGGCAACTGATCTCCATGTCGAGAATGGTCAATCCGCATTGCAGCAGGTTCTGCTCAGGATCGCTCTGGTCCAGCTTGGAATAGATGACCTGGGTGCGGCAGGGGATTGTGCTCTGGTTGGGAAAGACCAGTTTCATTTGCGGGATGATCAACCCCGGAATAAGCACCGCTGAATCGAGCCTCTCTTCGACCGCAAAGCCGGAGCCGGAGATATTGGTGATTTTCAGCTCAATTAATTTTCCGGAGAGCGGATGCACGAAACGGATGTTGGGTGAAGGTGTAAGTTGGTTGCGGGTGCTGCGGAAGATCTTCGGCTTGAACCTGCGGATCTGATCGCTGATCGGTGTCAGTACCAGAATACGTTTGGTTTGGTTTGGGGTCTGTTTGAGGATGCGGCAAATCCCCGAATAGAGGGTTTCCTGTCCGACCGTGAAGCTGAGGGTGACTGTTTCGGCGCCGTTGATCCAGAGAAATGTTTGCGGCGGACGAGTTGTCAGTTCCACTTGGAAGGAATCCAGACTGAAATTGATTAGTCGGCCGGGGAATACCGCGCCATTTTGCAGGAATTGGACCTTGACCTGTTCGCAGTCATGTCGTTTGGTGCGGCGGACCCTGATCTCCTGGCAGGCGTGTGGCAGGATGAAGCTCACTCCCTGATCGTTGAGCTGCAGCAGTTGTGGCTTGACCAGCAGCTGTCGGCTGTCGCTGATAGTGAAATTTGTCAGGCTGTAGCTGTCGATCTGGGCTGGAAGTTCGGCCGATGCGTCCCACCGACATTCAAGTTGTTTCCCGAGGCAGGGTTCGGGATGGGCGGAGAGGGTGACGGTCTGGTCGTAGCGGGGATGTTTGAGGTTGACCTGAATCAGGCCGTCCTGAAAGTTCAGGTAGTTTAGCATGTTGACCAGGCGTTTGCGGGGGACCTCTCTGGTGTGTTGAATCGTTGAGCTCTGGCAGGTTGCGGGCGCGGGAGCCGGGTGGCTGTCGGAAGGGTTCATGCGCCAGCCCCTGTGGACGCGGTGTTGTTGGGTTGTGTCAGTTGTGAGCGGTCAGTTGTGGGCACGGCAAGTCCGGTCTGGTGTCAACACCTGATTTATGGTGCCCCCCTCCTTTTATTCGAATTCTGGATCTCATTCTCGCGATTTTATATGGGTAGATCATAGTCAACTTTGACGGGAGCAGTAAAGGAGTTATTAATTAATAACTGATGATTTTGTGCCGGGCGCGATTAGTGGGGGGAGGGTCGATACCCCCAGGTTTTATGCGGGTATCGGGGTGCGGTGCTGGTGTCGAGGAGTTCTGGCTACGCTGGTCTGGTTTCTCAGTCTGGGGCGAAACGAACTGTCCAGCGGCTACTCTGGCACAAGGCCGGCCCTGCGCTTGTGAGTGGTCTCTGGTGCGCTGTTTTTTTGCTTGACAGAATATGGAGGCATGGCTATATTGTCCCGCTGCGGTGCTGTGTCGGCGTCGTAAAGTCTAACAGAGTGAGGTATTTAACATGTATGCGGTGATCAAGACCGGAGGAAAACAGTACAAAGTTTCCGAAGGCGACCTTTTAAAGGTCGAGCTGCTCGAAGGTGCTGTCGGTGAGACAGTTGAATTCGAGCACGTCCTCATGGTCGGTGGCGAAGAGGTTCGTATCGGAACACCTCTCGTACCAGGCGTCAAGGTTAAGGCGCAGATTGTTGCTCAGGAAAAAGACAAGAAGATTCTTGTTTTCAAATCCAAGCGACGCAAAGGGTACCGTAAAAAGTACGGCCACCGTCAACCTATTACCCGACTTAAAGTCGCGGCAATCGAAGCTTAAGGAGGCAACTCATGGCACATAAAAAAGCCGCCGGTAGTACGAGAAACGGTCGCGATAGTGCGGGCAAGCGTCTGGGCGTCAAGCGTTTTGGTGGTGAGCAAGTAACCGCCGGATCGATTCTTGTGCGTCAGCGCGGAACCACATTCCACCCTGGCAGCAATGTCGGTTGTGGTAGTGATTACACCCTGTTTGCCCTGATCGAGGGTGAGGTCAAATTTGAGACCAAGGCCAAGGGACGCCAGTTTATCAGCGTCTACTCAGCCTGAGAGAAATCTCAACCTGAACAGGATTGACATGGCCCGGGGCTCGCGAAAGCGGACCCCGGGCTTTGTTTTTTTTTGGTGGCAGGCGCGTCCGTCTTCGCCATGCTGGTAAAGTGCGAGCATCAAATCCGTCGTTTTAAAGTATCGTTATAGAGTTTTTGGACAGTTTTTAACTTTGCGAGAATAAATCCATGAAGTTTGTTGACCAGGTATTAATCGAAGCCCGTTCAGGTGATGGCGGCCGTGGTTGTGTGTCATTTCGACGTGAAAAATTTGTTGAAATGGGTGGACCTGATGGTGGCGATGGTGGTCGTGGTGGTGATATCTATTTTGTTGTAGATCCCAGCCTTACGACCCTTCTCGATTTCCGCTATCAGCGGCATCACCGTGCAAAAAACGGCATGCCGGGCCTTGGTAGTGACAAACACGGCAAGGGGGGGGATGATCTCTATCTGCATGTCCCTGCCGGGACTTTGATCTACGATGATGAAACCGGAGAGCAATTACTCGATCTGACTGAGGTTGATAAGCAGGTCATGTTTCTCAAAGGGGGGATTGGCGGTCGTGGAAATGCCCGGTTCAAGACCAGTCGAAATCGTGCACCGCGTCATGCTCAGCCCGGGATGCCTGGTGAGGTCAGGCAGTTGCGGATTGAGCTGAAACTGCTTGCCGACGTCGGCTTGATCGGGCTGCCGAATGCTGGGAAATCAACCCTGATATCGGTCATTTCAGCAGCAAAGCCGAAGATTTCAGATTATCCTTTTACAACTCTTGTTCCGAATCTGGGTGTTGTGGATCTCGGTGACCGAACGATGGTTGTCGCAGATATCCCGGGCCTGATCGAAGGGGCCAGTGAAGGACACGGCCTCGGCACCCGTTTTTTGCGGCACGTTGAGCGTACCGATCTTTTTCTGCATCTGATCGATCTGAGCATGTTGCAAACTGGCGATCCGGTCGAAAATTTTGCCCTGATCAATACTGAACTCGAACGTTATGATCCCAAACTGGCCAGTAAGCCCCAACTGGTGGTCTTTACTAAGATCGATATCCCTGAAGTCAAAGAGCAGGCTGAACAACTCAGGCCAGACTTTATCGCTCAGGGGCATGAAGTCTTTTTGATTTCGGCAGTCACCCGCGAAGGGGTCAAGGAGTTGGTGCAGGTTGCGGCGACTCGGCTTGAAGAATCACGCTTGCCGGAATCTGATTCCGCAGAGGGGGACTACGATCCCTTAGGTTGACAGCAATAATCTGTAAAGGCTAATATTTTTAGGCTTCTATCGGATTTTTTGATATTGATGTGAAAGTTGCTCTGACTATGAATACTGTACGTGCAGACATTCTGCAGAATCTCAAACGGGTCGTAATTAAAGTCGGTAGTGGAGTTATCTCGACAGCCGAAGGGCTCGATGGAGTGATGATCGCTCAGTTGGCCGAGGATATTTGTGACTTCTGCGCACGTGGTATTGAAGTGATCCTGGTCTCCTCGGGGGCTGTCGCTGCAGGGCGTAACTCACTTGGAATTGCGGGACGGCCCAAGACTATTCCCCAAAAACAGGCTGCTGCTGCCATCGGCCAACCACGCATTATGCGTGCATACAAAGAGGTTTTTCAGCGCCACAACCGTGTCGCTGCTCAGGTCCTGTTGACCCGCGATGATCTATCAAACCGGCGACGTTACCTAAATGCGCACAATACATTCGACGCTCTGTTGGAGTATGGGGTAACCCCGATCGTCAATGAAAACGATACGGTAGTGGTCGAAGAGATCCGCTTTGGAGATAATGATAACCTCTCGGCACAGGTTGCCAGTTTGATGGAGGTGGATCTGTTGTTGATCCTCTCTGATGTGGCTGGCTTCTATGACGGTGATCCTGCTTGCGATAAGGGTGCGCAGTTTCTGCCACTCATCGAAAAAATAACCCCTGAGGTCATGGCGATGGCGGGATCATCGCGTGGAACTCTGGGGACTGGTGGCATGCAGACCAAGCTCCAGGCCGCACAGAAAGCCAGTCTCGCCGGGATTCCAACCATGATCGTCGATGGTCGCGCACCTGGGATACTGCGGCAGGTCATCGAAGGTGACGAGGTCGGTAGCCTCTTTTTAGCCTCGGCTTCAAAGCTCAGTGCGCGCAAGCGTTGGATCGCGCTAACGATGCAGCCTAGTGGCAAACTTCTACTCGATGATGGCGCAGTCAGGGCTGTTGCTGACTCCGGCAAGAGTCTGTTGCCGACCGGGATTGTGGTTGTCGAGGGCGATTTTGAACGTGGTGATGCTGTACATATCTGTGACCGAAATGGCATCCCTTTTGCGATCGGTGTTGCCAGCTATAACAGCGTCGAACTGAGACAGATCAAGGGACATCGTTGTGCAGAGATTGAGCAGATCCTCGGGTATCAATATCGTGACGAAGCGGTCTATCGTGACAATCTGGTGTTGATTGGTGACACTGTAGAGGAGGTTGAAGCATGAGTATGGCAAGCGAAATGTTGGAACTTGCAAGTCAGGCCCGCGTCGCTTCTCGGGTTATCGCGACTCTCTCTTCGGGGGTCAAGAATGAACTGCTGTTGAAGATGGCTTCACGTCTGGAGGCGAGTGCTAGTGTCTTGCAACAGGCTAACGCCCTCGATCTGCAAGCTGCTCGCGACAAGGGTATGGCTGTTGCGATGCTGGATCGTCTTGAGCTTTCTGATAAGGTGATCGCGTCGATGGCTGGTGGATTGCGTGAAGTTGCCGCTCTACCTGATCCGGTCGGTGAGGTGACGGGCATGTGGGTGCGTCCCAATGGCATTCGGGTTGGGCGCCAGCGGATTCCGCTCGGTGTCATCGGGATCATCTACGAGTCACGCCCCAATGTTACGGCTGATGCCGCAGGGCTCTGTCTCAAGAGTGGTAATGCTGTTATCCTGCGCGGCGGGTCTGAGGCTATTCATTCTAACCGTGCCATTGGTGAAGTGTTGCAGAAAGCACTTGCCGAGATAGGTCTCCCCGCAGAAGCCTTACAGGTGGTCACCACCAGTGATCGCAGTGCGGTGACTGAATTGCTCAAACTTGAAGAGCATATCGATCTGATTATTCCACGCGGCGGTGAAGGGCTGATCCGTTTCGTCAGTGAGCATTCGCGGATTCCGGTGATTAAGCACTACAAGGGGGTCTGTCATACCTATGTTGATGCCGATGCCGATTTCGACATGGCGGAAAAAATCTGCTTGAATGAAAAGGTTCAGCGTCCTGGAGTGTGCAATGCTCTCGAGACTCTGCTGGTGCATCGAGATGCCGCGCCGGTTTTTTTACCGCAGATTGCCGCAGCCATGATAAGGGCCGGGGTTGAGTTGCGTGGCTGTGAAGCCTCACGTAATCTGGTGCCGGAGATGAACGTTGCGACCGAAGAGGACTGGTCGGCTGAATATCTGGATCTGATTCTGGCGGTTAAGGTGGTTGATGGTTTCGATGAGGCCCGTGATCATATCAATCGCTACTGTTCATTGCATACCGAGACGATTATTACGCGTGACTATGCGATGTCGCAACGCTTCTTACGTGAGATCAATTCGAGCGTTGTGATGGTCAATGCTTCTTCCCGTTTTTCGGATGGGGGGCAACTCGGTCTCGGGGCTGAGATCGGCATCTCGACTTCCAAATTGCACTCATTTGGCCCGATGGGGCTAGAGGATCTGACCACCCGCAAGTTTATTGTGCTGGGTGATGGGCAGGTCCGCGAATAGACGGACGGGTCGCTATGCGCATCGGGATACTCGGCGGGACATTTAACCCGATTCATAACGGGCATCTGCATATTGCCAGTGAGGTGCTTCAGACTTGTACGCTCGACCAGATCTGGTTCATGCCTGCCTGTTTTCCTCCCCACAAGGATCTGGCCGATGCGGTCTCTTTTGCTGATCGCTTCGCCATGGTTAAAGCCGCGATAGAATCCTTTCCGCATTTCGTGGCTTGCGATCTGGAGGGTCGCCGGGGAGGACGTAGCTTTTCAGTAAAGACTCTCGAAGAGCTGCGGCACATATACCCTTCTGACGAATTTACTTTTATCATGGGACTCGACTCCTTTGCTGAGATTGGCACGTGGAAATCTTACGACCAATTGTTTGATCTTTGTCATATTGCCGTTGCCGCTCGACCCGGATTTGAGGGTAGCCTTGAACAGTTGCTTCCTGTTGCGGTGACAGATCGCTTCTGCTATGATGCCGACGCTTTAAAACTGTCTGGTAAATCAGGCTTTTCGGTTCAGCTGGTCAGGCAGACCGCAGCCGATATCTCTTCGACAGAAATCCGTAACAGACTCGCTTCAGGTGAGCCCGTTATTGAGCTGATTTCAGCGAGGGTTGCCGAGTATATTTACCAGCACCAACTTTACCGACAGCTCGCTGTCGGGTGATTGAAGGATCAATTTTGGACGCCGAAAAAAATGCATTAAAAGCCGTAGAACTGGGTCTTGAAAAGAAGGCCTTCGATCTGCAATTACTGAACGTACAAGAACTTTCCACGTTGACTGACTATCTGCTGATCGCCTCAGGTCGTTCTGACCGACAGGTCTCCGCCATCGCTGAATCGATTCGCCTTGGTCTCAAGGAATTGGGGATAACGCCACTGGCGACCGATGGGATTGACAAAGGGCGTTGGGCGTTGCTCGATTATGGTGATTTTATGGTTCATGTTTTTCAGCCAACTGTGCGCAGCTTTTATGACCTCGAAGGTCTTTGGAGTGAAGCGCCGCAGGTAGCACTGGCCGATACCGGGATCGCATGAAATTTCGTCTTGTCTGTGTCGGTCGATTGTCCGAGGACTGGCTCAAGCAGGGCGCAGCCGAGTACCTGAAGCGGCTACAGCGACATTATTCTATAGAAATTGTTGAGTTGAAAGAAGAGCAGGGGCAATTGAAGGATGTTGCCGGTCTCGTCAGGCGCGAAGGTGCTAGAATATTGGAGCGCATTCCTGCCGACGCGGTAGCCATTGTGCTCGATGAAAAAGGGAAGCAGATCAGTTCCGAAGGTCTTGCCGAGCGATTACAGGAGGAGATGCTGCATGCTGGGCGAGATTGGTGCCTGGTCATCGGTGGCCCTTATGGGCTCGATCCTGCGGTGCGCTCACGAGCCGACCTACTCTTGTCACTGTCAAAGATGACATTAACTCATCAAATGGCAAGACTGCTGTTGTTGGAGCAGCTTTATCGCAGCGGCACCATCCTGCGTAATGAGCCATATCACAACCGTTAAAAATATATTGAGGGAGGGTAGATAGCGTACAATGGATCCAGAAGAAGTTGAACTAGCCCGCCAGCGGCTGGTACAGATGCGTGAAGAATTACTCGATGAGGCCGAACGGGCTTATGCTGAGTCACAGACACTTGGTAAGGATGGCGTGCCCGACATTGGTGACATGTCGTCTAACAGTTACAATCAAGAAGTCTTGATGAACCTCAGTAACGCTCAACGGCGTGCGGCAGCTGATATCGATGCAGCACTTGAGCGGATTGATGGTGGAGTCTACGGTCTCTGTGCTCGCTGTGAAGAAGAAATCCCGGCGCGCCGCATGGAAGTTCGTCCTTTTTCACGTTACTGTGTAGAATGTAATCAGAAGTTGAAAAGTACGGCGAATAACCAAGGCTTTATCGATGGCTGATAACGAGCCTTTATAAATGTAATTCTTGCCTGTTCAATGACTATTCATTGCAACAGGTCATCCGCCTGCCCCCAAGAGGGTAGGCTCGGGGAGAAGTCCATGATCGTTATAGCCCTGTTCATGTTCGTTTTTGTCCTCTTTGCCCTCTTTTTCCTCTATTTTTCGGGGATTAACCCGGGGGATATGACGGTCTTTTTAGCTGCCGACCAAAGTTTTACGTTTCCAACTCCGATATTCCTGATTGCGGCGGTACTGTTCGGCCTGTTGCTAGGGAATGGCGTACATATCCTTAGTCTTCTTGGTCGTTCAGCTTCAAGTTGGCGTGGTTCGCGCCGCATGAAAAGAAGTGAAGAAACCCTCAATATTTATCGTAAGGGTGTCGGTCGTCTCCTCTCTGGTGATCTTAAAAAAGCTCATACCCTGCTACAGAAAGCATTGGATCGAGACCGCAAACGGGTCGATATTCATTTGGCTTTGGCCAATGTCGCTGAGCAGGAAGGGAATAGTCAGCAGGCGATAGATCTCCTTCTTAAAGCGGGTGACCTTGAGCCTAAGAGTATTGAAGTCCTCTTTAAGCTTGCTGCAGTTTATCGTGCCGCCGGTCGGCTTGATGACGCAATAGAAACCTATCGCAGCTTAATCTCTATCGATGGTGAAAATCGCAAAGCTCTTAGAGCATTACGTGATATGCAAATCGAACGGCAGGAATGGGATGATGCACTGTCGCTGCAAAAGAGAATTATCAAGGCCGCTTCAGGTGGAAGCAAGGTAGCAGCAGAAAAAGAGTTGTTGCTTGAACTTCGTTACGAAATAGCACTGGCTGAATTAAATAAGGGTGCGATAGATCAAGCAATCTCAGCGTTTGAAGAATTAAGTCGTGAAGAGAAAGTTGCGACTCCGGCACGTGTCTCCCTGGGTGATGCTCATCTTCAAAAAGGGGATATTGGAAAAGCTGCCGAAGTTTTTCAGGCTGGGTACATTGCGAAAAAGCGCAGTATATTTTTGGCACGCCTTGAAGACTGCTATATGCAAGCAGAAGATCCCTCCGGTCTCCTCAGCTTTTATCGCAAGCAGTTGCTGGAAAATGGGGATGATCTGCTGCTGCGCCTCTATTTTGGTCGTTTTTGTCTGCGGATTGAGATGGTTGACGAAGCGATTGAGCAACTACATGCTGTTGAGAGTTCAGGTGTCGATTTTCCACAATTGCACCTGCTGTTGGCAGAAGCGAACCGTCGCCGCCAACAGATCGATGAGGCCATCAAGGAATATCGCCTGGCACTTAAGATCGATAGTCACCTGAGTCTTGGTTTTGTGTGTGAAGAATGCGGAACCGATAGCAACACCTGGAAAAGCCGCTGTGGGAACTGTGGCGCTTTTGATAGTTTGGTTGTGCCTGAACGTCAGCAGATTCAGCAGGGGCGTCCACAGCTACAAAAGGCCATTCCTCATGGGCTGCGTGAGGCCTGACTTTGCCGACAAAACCTGTAGTCATGATGATACTCGACGGCTGGGGGATCAACGACAGTTGTGACGCCAACGCCGCCTGTCTTGCCGAGACTCCTCACCTTGATCGCTTGCAGAGTGACTATCTGACAAGTCGGCTTGTGACCTCTGGGTTGGAGGTCGGACTTCCTGCTGGCCAGATGGGAAACTCAGAAGTTGGTCATCTTAATATTGGTGCCGGACGGGTCGTTTATCAAGATTTGACCCGCATCAGCCGTGCTATTGACGACGGTTCTTTTTCCGATAATCCGCAACTGGTTCAACTCTGCCGTCGTTTAGCTGTTTCAGGTGGCACCCTTCATTTGCTGGGGCTGCTCTCTGACGGTGGCGTCCATTCTCATAACAGCCATCTTTATGCCATTTTACGTCTGGCCCGCCAGATCAGGGTTAGCGACGTCTGTATCCATGTCATCCTTGATGGCCGGGATACGCCACCGCGCAGTGGTGCCGGTTATCTGGCCGAACTCGAAAGGGAGATTGAGACTGTTGGTGTTGGACGTATCGCAACCCTTACGGGGCGCTACTGGACCATGGACCGTGACCAACGCTGGGATCGGGTTGAGCGTGGCTATCAGTTGATGACAAACAGTGTAGGGCAAACGGCTTCAACCTCTGCCGAGGCGATTGCCGCTGCCTATGCAGCAGATCAGTCTGATGAATTTGTCGAGCCCTGGGTGATTGACGGTGGCGGCGAGATTGAAGACGGTGATGGCGTTCTCTTTTTCAATTTTCGGGCGGACCGTGCACGTGAGATAACCCGTGCCTTCAACGATAAAGATTTCAATAGTTTCCCACGCAGCAAGAAACTCTCTCTTGAGGGCTTTGTTTGTTTAACCGAGTATGATGAAACCTTTGAACTGCCAGTCGCTTTTACCTCTGACCCTCTGGAAAAAATTCTCGGAGAAGTGGTTTCAACTGCAGGATTAAAGCAGCTGAGGATCGCCGAGACCGAAAAATATGCCCATGTGACGTTCTTTTTTAACGGTGGAGTCGAACGGCCCTTTAATGGTGAAGAACGGGTATTGATACCATCTCCCAAAGAGGTCGCGACTTACGATCTGAAACCTGAAATGAGTGCCGCTGAGTTGACCTCAAAATTGCTGGCTCGGGTCGCTACTGACGAATATGATCTAATCATCGTCAACTATGCTAACTGCGATATGGTCGGGCATACTGGAGATCTGGGAGCCGCTATTAAAGCAGTAGAGACTGTTGATGATTGCGTCGGTCAGGTTGTTGAACGGGTTCTGGCTGCGGGAGGTTCTCTTTTGATCAGTGCCGATCATGGCAACTGTGAGCAGATGCGGGACTCAAGCGGCGGTCCCCACACTGCTCACACCAGCAACCCTGTTCCTTTGATATTTGTTGACCAAGGCAAAAAGCGCCGCCTTGCGGATGGTATCCTGGTAGATCTTGCTCCAACTCTGCTCGACTTGCTCGAACTTCCGGTGCCGCTACAGATGACAGGCTCCAGCCTGCTCTCGCGTTAGGACTCCCGAATGTCGGGAGGGGGGATGAATTGGATCGGGCAGCAAATAGGTGGTTTGGTTGACTTCCTCTTTCCGGCAGCTTGTCCTATCTGCCTGGGCGCATTAACTTCCGCAGCACCCGCATCATCATTTTGCACTCTCTGTACCTCTACCATTACTCCCTTACCCTCTGGGCGCTGTAGTCGATGTGCTCTGCCATTTATTGCATCCTCAGGTAGCAGCCATTATTGTGCTGATTGTAGTCGGGAACTGCCGGCTTTCTCAGCTGTCTACGCGGCTGGTTTGTACTCCGGTGCTATGAAGCAGGCCTTGCAGCGATTTAAGTACGCTGGTGCTGTTGATCTAGATCAGCCCCTGGCTGAATTACTATATGCGCAAATTCCACCAGATATCGACGAACATGTGATCGTACCGGTCCCCTTACATTTATCCCGTCTGCGGCAACGTGGTTTTAATCAGTCGTTATTGCTAGCTAGAGCGCTGGCGCACAACTTGCAATTAACATTAGAACAAGCAATTTTAAAACGAACTGTTGATTCACACAGCCAACAGGGATTGGATGCCCTTCAGCGAGCGAAGAACCTGAACAATGCTTTTGTTGCCACGCGCAGATTGGATGGGTGTAAGGTTTTGCTTGTTGACGACGTTATGACCACCGGTGCAACTGTGTCTGCCTGTACTCAGGCTCTAAAAGATGTCGGTGCAATGAACGTCAATATCGCGGTCATTGCTCGAGCACCACGGCATGGAAATGGATGATTTTTGACGAGGGAGAGCAGATGGACAGTCAATTAGAGCGCTTCTTTAAAGCCTATCCCCTTGAAAAACTGATGCAGACGATTCCTACAGGCCTTTTCATGGTCAATATTGACATGGAAATCGTCTACTGGAACGATGAAGCTGAAAGAATTACCGGTTATCCAGCCACTGAAGCTGTTGGTAGACACTGCTCTTTTCTGGAGGGTACCCCCTGTGATAAACACTGCGGTTTATTTGGGGTCAACGTCCCTAAGCCGATAACTGGGATTGGTTGCTCGGTCCTTCACCGTGATGGTCACCGGGTTGAGTTGACCAAGAATATTGATCTCCTCTATGACGCCGATGGCGAAATGATCGGCGGCATTGAAGCCTTCGTTGACATCACCCGCCTGAAAGAGTTGCAGCAGAATCTTAAGGAAGAGGTTGAAGAACGGACTGTAGAACTTGAACATGAACAACGGAATTTAAGTGCAGTCCTCGATGGTATGACAGATTTGGCCTATATCTGCACCGAGGATTTTGAGCTTAGCTTCATGAATCGTGCAATGCAGGAACTTTATGGAGAACTCAATAATCGCAAGTGTTATGAGGTGATGCACGGCCTGCCGCGTATTTGTGATGACTGCCCATTACCGCAAATCAAAAAGGGGGAGAATGTACGTCAGGAGCGACAATTACCAATTTCCGGACGTACTTATGAAATTATCCACTCCCCTTTATTTCAGGCCGATGGCCGAGTGCGGAAGCTGGGTGTTTGCCGGGATATAACCGAACGCTTACGTTATGAAGCTGAATTGAAACAAGCAAACGCCGATCTTGATGCTTTTGTCTCCACGGTCTCGCATGATCTCCGTTCGCCATTAACCCCGTTGATCGGGTTCTCTGAGTTTTTACTGGAACAATATAGCTCCAAGCTTGATGACACTGCGGTTAGTTGCTTGCAGGAGATCGAGACAACCGGACGTAGGATGCAGGCCCTGCTCGAAGATCTTTTAACTCTGGCGCGAGTTGGAGAGGTTGCTCGACCAACTAAGCCGGTGTCGGTGAACCGCGTGCTTGATGAAGTGCGACAAGAATTGGCTGTCCAGATATTGAGAAATAAGGCACGTATTGAAGTTGCTGACTTGCCGTCCTTGAAGGTTCCGGAGAGTTTGTTGGTCGACTTGTTTCGCAACCTTCTGCGTAATGCCTTGGCATATGCTGTTGAAACAAATCCCTTAATAGAAGTCTGTGGTGAAAGGTTACATGATCGCGTACAATTTCGAGTTATCGACCATGGCCCTGGTGTACAGCAAGACGAAAAGGATCAGATTTTTGAGCCTTTTCAACGAGGGAGAGATGTCAAACATGTCGCTGGTAGCGGCATTGGCTTGGCGACCGTACGTAAGATCGTAAGACTTTATGCGGGGAAAGTCCGGGTAACTGAAACTCGTGGTGGTGGCGCCACCTTCATTATTGATTTTTTCGGTGAGCCGGACGAGTAGCTATTCTTTTCTTTGTATGGCACATGTTGGGGGTAGGTTGATTGCTGTTTATGAATTTTGAGGTAAGATGATTGTCAATGCCTTCAGTTGAGAGAGGATTGCCTGAGAAGGTCGTCGTTTATCTGGATCTGAACTGTTTTGCTAAGGAGATAAAAATGAAAAGCATAAACTTGGGATTGATGATTTTTGTCGCATTCTTCTTTTTCGCAGGAACCGCTATGGCCCACCGTAGCTGTGGTGAGATGATTTGTGACCACGGTGACGACTCAGATCAAACAAGCGCTGTTTCTGACGAACAGAGCGCAGAGTTAGACTCGATCAAGATTAAAATAAACGACAAGCGTGATGAAATTCGTAAGGCGCGAAGTAACGATGAGACCACTCTGGGGCAATTGAAAAAACTTCGTGCTGAGATGAACGAAATGAAGAAAGACTATCAATCCCTGACCGGAGGTGCAGATGACAACCATCATTGTGGCATGAGGCACGAAGGTATGCACAAGGGCATGAGGCACGAAGGCATGCACAAGGGTATGATGGGCGAGGGAATGCACAAGGGTATGATGGGCGAGGGAATGCACAAGGGTATGATGGGCGAGGGAATGCACAAGGGTATGATGGGCGAGGGAATGCACAAGGGTATGATGGGCGATAGTATGCATGAAGGGATGATGGGCGATGAAGATCTGTTCAGTGATGAGAAAGATTCCGACAAGAAAAACTGAGGATGAAGACTGATTGCAGGGGGATAGTCTGTGGATTTCATCTTTTTGATCTGATAAAAAAAGGGTTCCGTCAATCGGCGGAACCCTTTTTAACTCTATTTACCTGATATTGAAACTATTCGCGAACAAAGGTGTCGATATCGGTTTCGTGAACCATCCCCATCAGACGAGCATACTCGGACTCAATAATGACATAATGGTTGTGAGTCGACTTGGCGTTTGCTTCAAAGATCGCTGCAACGCTTGGGTCTTCTATTTTGGAAGCCATGTAGCGCAGGCTCTCTTCGAGTTTTTTCTCTTTATCAAGTGCCAGTTCCATCGCTTTGCGCTCGTCAAGACCACTGGCTATCGCTTTTTCGAGATCAGAAAGCCAATCAGACTCATTTTCAGGCGGAGCATTGATAAACTCTTCAAAGCTCGGCATATCGTCGCCTGTGTAGCTGTCGAAGAATTGTTTGGCGTGCTCACGCTCTTCACGGGCCAGTAGTTCGAAGGTCTTGATTGCGCCCTCATCCTTCATGTGCTTGGCAGCAATTTGATAATAATTCATGGCGTTTTTTTCGGTCTGAACCGAACGCTTCAGTGCATCTTGAACATCAGACATCTTTTCTCTCCTCTAGATAATAAATTGTGACAACCAGCTCAGGCAGCCCCAGCCGGTGGGGTGAATACGCGTTGAGCTAACTCCTGATCGAGCATTAACAGCCCACGACCGTCGCCCTCGACCCTTTGCAATTTTCGAATGATAAGGCCAGCAGTAGCTTCTTCCTCAACCTGCTCAGTGATGAACCACTGCAGCATGATCTGCGCAGCGTGGTCATTCTCCTGTCGGGCAAGATCCATGATTTTCCCGATGCGCGCAGTGACAATCTGCTCATGTGCAAGCGCTACCTGGAAGGCTTCCAGTGGAGACGCGTAATCGTTGCGTGCCCCCTCGAAAGGTAGCATGGCAGCGCGACCGCCGGTTTCGCAGACATAATTGAAGAATTTGTCAGCGTGGAAGAGTGCTTCCTGATACTGCACGTCCATCCAGTTGGCAAAGCCGGGAAGGTCTTCTGCTTCGAAATAAGCCTGCATCGCCTTATATATCAGCGCGGATGAAATCTCAAACGCGATCTGATCATTGATTGCATCCTGAAGTTTTTGACCGATCATAATAATAACCCTTCATTGACGAGTTTTTGGTGCCTATGGATAACATCATAGGACTCATTAATCCTGCACCACAAAAAGGATAGTATACACCATCTTATCTGTGAGACCAATACTTTCACAAGAGAGGTTGTTGCCCAAAGAGTAGGAAATCGGCTATTCTGCGCATGTCCAGCTTTTGCCGATTGCTTTCCTCGGAGTTCCTGTGAAAATCGTCTCTACTGAATTCGTAAAAAGTGCCACACGACCTGTTAATTATCCTGAAAGCGATCTCCCTGAGATAGCCTTTGCCGGGCGCAGTAATGTCGGCAAGAGCTCACTGATCAATGTGTTGGTCAATCGGCGGAAACTGGTGCGGACATCATCAACTCCGGGGCGGACTCAGTTGATTAATTTTTTTGATATTAATTCAACCTTCAGCCTTGTCGATCTCCCTGGCTACGGTTTTGCCAAGGTCCCGCTGGCCGTTAAAAAGCAGTGGGGACCGATGATGCGCACCTATCTGGAGACACGCGACAACCTGCGTGCTGTGGTCTTTATCTTTGACATTCGGCGTGTGCCGCGTGAAGAGGATATCCAGATGCTCGACTGGCTGGAGGAATTTTCTGTTCCGACCATCCCGGTGGTGACCAAGATCGATAAGTTAGCGCGTGGCAAACGCGATCAACATCTCAAACAGATTGCCGAAGTGTCTGGATTACCGAAGGATGCGTTCACTCTTTTTTCGGCTCATTCTCGAGAAGGGACCGAGGCGGTTTGGGAGCTGATTGAGGCCGCCCTTGAAGCTGAGGAGGGTTGAACTGATTGCTTTTTAAAGGATGCTCTGCTAGAAACTGAAAACAACAATTAATAAGATTTTGGTGCCTGTCATTGCTGATTGATGACGGGAGAATAGGGAAGAGGGTGAAAAGCCCTCGCTGCCCCGCAACTGTAAGTGGTGATGAACACCGGCAGACCACTGCTCTGTTAGAACAGAGCGGGAAGGGCCGGTCAGTAAGCTGACCCACAAGCCAGGAGACCTGCCCGGATCTGTTTCACTGCCCCTTTCGCGGGAGAGGGCCGGAGTCTTGTGTGATGTGACCCCGGTGCCCTGCGGCAGCGGGGTTTTTACGTTGAGGATAATATGTCCAGGGGTTTGCTGCAGATCTATACCGGAAATGGCAAAGGAAAGACCACCGCGTCTGCCGGCTTGATTTTGCGTGCCCTCGGTCACGACTGGCGGGTGCTGCTGGTCCGTTTTCTTAAGCCGGCCGATTCAACCAGCGGCGAATTGACAATACTGCGTCAACTCTCCGGGATCGATATCATCGATGCCGGACTTGGCGGGATTTATGATGCAGCTGACCCTCTAGCCGTGGCGCAAGATGTTCAGCAGACCTTTGCTCTGGCAAAAAAGCAAATCACACAGGACTACGATCTTGTGGTGCTTGATGAATTCAATGGTCTTTTCCGGCGGGGCTATCTGGCTTTGGAGGATGCTCTTGAATTTATTGATACACGACCTCAGATGTCTGAACTGGTGCTGACCGGGCGTCATGCTCCGGCCGAACTGATTGAACGCGCCGATCTGGTGACTTCAATGGAAGCCCTGCGCCACCCCTATAATCAGGGCGTCGGCGCCCGGCAAGGAATAGAATATTAACAGCCTGTCGGGCTTTCCATGAACCGGCTGCAAATTTGTTCTTTTGGTCCAGATTCCCGCTCCTTTTTGCCCCATAGCTATGGCTATGAGCCTGCAAACGAGCGAAAATCTGGTCTCAAACGCTCAAATTTTCGCTTCGGTCCGGCAAGGCCGACAGACTGTTAGCAGGTTGTTTCTCAGCGCTTAAGTAACGAAGGAGGCGGTTATGGGTCAGATGATCTTTATCACCGGTGGCACGCGCAGCGGCAAGAGCAGTTTTGCTCAACAGTGCTGTGAAGAACATCCGGGTGAGCTCCTGTATATCGCTCCTGCTGAGGCCGAAGACGATGAGATGTTGCAGCGGGTGCGAATGCATCAAGAGGTCCGGGGCGAGCGTTGGCACCTGCTTGAAGAACCGCTCTGGTTGTCAGATAAACTTATAGAATCGGCTGTGGGTAAGTCTGCCTTGTTGCTCGATTGCGTTACCCTTTGGGTGACTAATCTCTATTTTCATTTTGATGAAAAATCGGGACCGGTCTTAGCCGAAGTCGATCGTTTTATTGAACTGGCCTGGCAGCTGGATGAGCCTCTTTATCTGGTCAGCAATGAATTGGGGAGTGGTATTATCCCTGAAAATCGCATGGCTCGTCAGTTTCGTGATCTGGCTGGCATTGTCAACCAGCGTCTGGCTGCCGCCGCTGACGAGGCCTGGATGGTTGTTTCCGGCTTGCCGCTCAAACTTAAATAGTTTCGTATTGATTTGGCTTGAATAAAAGCCTGGAGGATTTTCATGTCTGATTTTAATCTGCAAGCTGTTCTCGATAAGGTTCAACCCGTCAGTGAAGAGGCGTTGGCCTTAGTCCAGTCACGGATTGACCGGCAGGCCAAACCACCCGGATCTTTGGGACGTCTTGAGGAGCTGAGTCGCCGCTATGTTGCGATCAGCGGACGCGAAGATATCCGTGCTAAGCGGATCTACACCTTTGCTGGTGACCATGGCGTTGCTGCCGAAGGGGTCAGTGCCTTTCCCGCTGAGGTTACGCCACAGATGGTCTATAATTTTATCGATGGCGGCGCGGCAGTTAATGCGCTGGCGAACCATGCCGGTGCGGAGGTGCGGGTCGTTGATATGGGGGTCAATCATGACTTCAACGGTTTAGAAGGACTTATCGATCGCAAGATCGCCATGGGGACCAACAATATTGCCACTGGTCCGGCGATGAGTCGAGCACAGGCATTGGCCGCATTGCAGGCCGGGGTTGAGCTTGCGTCTCAGGCTAAAACTGATGGTATCGACTTGCTGGGAACAGGTGATATGGGGATTGCAAACACCACCCCCTCCTCTGCGATTGTCGCAATATTTACGGAATTAACTCCAGTGCAGGTGACCCATCGTGGCACCGGAATTGATGACGCTGCGCTCGGTCAGAAAATACGCGTGATCAGGCGTGCTCTTGACATAAATAAGCCTGACCCGTCCGATCCGGTCGATGTGTTGGCCAAGGTCGGTGGCTTCGAAATTGCCGGTATTGCCGGACTGGTGCTTGGCTGCGCTGCTGAAGGCCTTCCCGTGGTGGTCGATGGTTTTATCTCGACTGCGGGAGCCTTGATCGCTTCAGAACTACATCCCCATGTACGTGATTATATTTTTGCTGCCCACCAGTCGGTTGAGATTGGTCATCGGCATATGCTACAGCGGATCGGTCAACAGCCGATCCTCAATCTTGATCTGCGCCTCGGCGAAGGAACAGGCGCTGCGCTGGCGATGACCCTGATCGAAGCTGGTCTTCGGGTGTTACGTGAAGTCCTGACCTTTGACGATGCCGGAGTTTCTGAAGGGGAGGGCCGATGAGAGAACGCTGGGACGACTTTCGCCTGGCAGTCTCTTTCCTGACGGTCCTGCCGGTCGGTAGAGATATTGAAGCTACCCCTGAGCAGTTGGGCCGCAGTATGGGGCTCTTTCCAGCAGTCGGCCTGCTCATCGGGCTGGGTCTTTGTGTCTCCAACTGGTTGCTGGAAGGCTTGCTCCCGCGTGCGGTCCTCGATTGCCTGCTGGTGTTGTTACTGATTGCCGTGACCGGCGCTCTGCACCTTGACGGTGTGGCTGACCTGATAGATGGCCTCGCTGGTGGACGGGATCGCGAGTCGGCGCTGGAGATCATGAAGGATAGCCGGGTTGGTGCGGTCGGCGCGGTCGGTCTGATTATGGTGCTGCTCCTTAAGTATTTGAGTCTTTATCATGTGCCGCTCGAGCTCAAAAATGCAGCGCTGATCTTTATGCCGACTGCTGGCCGTTGGATGCAGCTCTGTCTGTCATGTTATTCACCCTATGTGCGCAAAGAGGGTGGGACCGGCAGCGCATTTGTCGATAACGTTGGACAGCCGGAATTTTTACGTGGAACCGCGACTCTGATTGTCGCAGCGCTGGTCCTCTTTTGGGGCAAGGGGATCTTTCTGGTCTTTTTGCTCGGGATTGCGACCATGTTGATCCTGCGTTATTTCGAAATGCGACTCGGTGGTATTACCGGTGATGTCCTCGGTGCAGTGACTGAGATGGTTGAGGTGCTGGTGCTGTTGCTGATACTGGCAACATTTAGTGGATAATCGTGATGTTGAAAACCCGTATTCATCTGTTGAGACATGGCCAGGTTTGTGGTTTTGAAACCCGGCGCTATAACGGACAGGCCGATGTGGCGCTGACCGACCTCGGCATTGAGCAATCAAAAGCCTACGCAGAACACCTCAAGACCTCCCCACTGACGGCCGTCTATAGCAGTGACCTGTCGCGTAGTGCTTATGGTGGCGGGCTGATCGCAGCGGATCGGGATCTGGTTCCGCTTCAGGATGCGCGCTTGCGCGAACTGGACATCGGCGATTGGGAAGGGCTGACCTGGGATGAAATCAAACAGCGCTGGCCGGTCGAATGGCAGGCTCGGCTCGATGATCTGGTTCAGGTTGCCCCGCCTGGTGGCGAAAGTTTACAGCAGATGGCAGATCGCGTCCGACTTGTCCTTGATGAGCTGCTGGAGAAACATCAGGGGGAAGAGATAGCTCTGGTGGCCCACGGTGGAGTTAACCGGGTCATCCTGCTTGACGCGATCGGCGCGCCGCTCACCCAGATGTTTCACATCGAACAGAGTTATGGCTGTCGAAACATCATCGATTATTTTGCCGATAGTTACACGACCGTACAACTGTTGAATGGCTAGGGAGATGAGGCGCGAAGTGAGAAATGAGAAGCGCGAAAAAGCAGGGCCCTCGCCACTGGTCATCGCCGCTCCGGCGAGTGGGAGCGGTAAAACTACTCTGACGCTGGGCTTGCTGGCGGCGCTGAAGCGGCGGGGATTATCTGTGGCTCCCTTCAAGGTCGGGCCTGATTTTATCGACCCCGGGCACCATGCCGCAGCCTGTGGCCGGATCAGCCGCAATCTCGATGGCTGGATGTGTGGTGAGCAGGCTGTACGCGATAATTATTTGCGCGGTTGTGAGGGGGCTGATATTGCTCTGGTTGAAGGGGTCATGGGCCTATTTGATGGGGCATCAGGTGATTCCGATGAAGGCTCAACCGCTGAAGTCTCCCGTTGGCTGAATGGTCAGATTGTGTTGGTGGTCGATGCCCGTTCGCAAGCCCGTAGTGCCGCAGCCTTGGTCAAGGGTTTTGTCGAATTCGATCCCCGTTTGCAATTTGCCGGGGTGATCTTTAACCGGGTTGGCTCGGAGCGGCACCGTGAACTCCTCGAGCAGGCACTCAACTCCACATCGGGGCTGCCGCCGCTCCTCGGATGTTTGCCCCGTGATGCTCAGGTTAACTTGCCGGAACGACATCTGGGGCTGGTGACTGCCGAAGATGCACTCATTGATTATTCGGTCCATGCTGATCTGATTGAGCAGCACCTCGACCTTGAGCGACTTCTGGGCAGCCTTCCCCCTCACCCGGCTTCCAGCCACCCTCTCCCTCAGGGAGAGGGGTTGGGGGTGAGGGGACAGATTGCCGTAAGAATTGCTGTGGCCCGCGATACGGCCTTTTGCTTCTGCTATCCGGAGAATCTGGAACGACTTGAAGCCGCTGGGGCTGAACTGGTTTTTTTTTCGCCGCTGGCGGGATCTCTCCCCGAAGAGATCGACGGACTTTACCTACCGGGTGGATATCCGGAACTCTACCTCGATCAATTGGCCGCCAATGTCGGGTTGATCGAGAAAGTGCGTGCTCTGGCCGAGGCCGGTCTGCCGATCTACGCTGAATGTGGAGGCCTTCTGCTGCTCTGCGCGGGGCTGAACGGCCAGGCGCTTTGCGGCATCTTTCCGGCCCAGGCTAAACTGCTGAAAAAACGCAAGGCTCTCGGCTATCGCGAAGTGACCTTTAGCGTCGATACGCCGCTCGGTCCACGGGGCACTGTCGCGCGTGGCCACGAGTTTCACTATTCGGAGCTTGATATGCCCGAGAGGGTCAAACGAAGTTATCGCCTCAGCCGTAAGGGCGGGGCCGACCTGGGGAGTGAAGGCTTCAGCTACAAGAATGTTCTTGCCAGTTATGTACATTTACATTTCGCGAGTAATCCGCAGTTGGCGGAGAATTTTATCCAGTTTTGCAAGACAGTGAAAAATAATTTACCAAATTTCAGGAGGTAACAGAGCAGTGGCAACTCAGATTGAATCAGCCCGCCAGGGTATCATCACCGCGCAGATGCAGGCGGTGGCAAAGAATGAAAGTTTAACTGAAGAGTTCGTACGCCAGATGGTCGCTGAGGGGAAAGTGGTGATCCCGAATAATATTATCCGTAACCCGCTCTCCGCAGGGATCGGCAAGGGGATGCGCACCAAGGTTAATGCATCGATCGGCACCAGTAGTGATATCGTCGATTATGATGCCGAGATCCGCAAGGCCAAAGCGGCACAAGCGGCAGGTGCAGATACTCTGATGGAGCTTTCGGTCGGTGGCGATCTTGACCGAGTCCGGCGCGAGATTATCGAAGCGGTCGATCTGCCGGTTGGAAATGTGCCGCTTTATCAGGCCTTTTGCGAAGCGGCGCGCAAGTATGGCGATCCGAATAAGCTGGATGATGAGATGCTCTTCGATATCATCGAAAAACAGTGCGCTGACGGCATGGCCTTTATGGCGATTCACTGTGGCATCAATCTCTATACGATTGAGCGCCTGCGCAAGCAGGGCTACCGTTACGGTGGGCTGGTCAGCAAGGGTGGGGTGTCGATGGTCGCCTGGATGATGAAGAACGGTCGCGAAAACCCGCTCTATGAGCAATTTGACCGGGTTTGTGCCATTCTCAAGAAGTATGATGTGGTGCTCTCCCTGGGCAACGGCCTGCGTGCTGGCGCGATCCACGACAGCCATGACCGTGCTATGGTTCAGGAGTTGCTGATCAACTGCGAGTTGGCCGAACTCGGGCGTGAGATGGGTTGCCAGATGCTGGTTGAAGGGCCGGGACACATGCCGCTCGATGAGGTCGAATCCAACATCCGTTTGCAAAAACGGATGAGTGGCGATGCGCCCTACTATATGCTCGGACCGATTACCACCGACGTCGCTCCTGGCTACGACCATATCGCTGCCGCCATCGGTTCTGCGCAGTCGAGCCGTTATGGTGCTGATCTGATCTGCTACATCACGCCTGCAGAGCATCTTGCTCTACCCAACGAGCAGGACGTTATCGATGGGGTCAAGGCGGCCAAGATTGCGGCCTATATTGGCGATATGAACAAATACCCGGAGCGGGGTCGTCAGCGCGATAAAGAGATGAGCAAGGCGCGGCGTGATCTTGATTGGGAGAAGCAGTTTGAACTGGCTCTCTTCCCTGAAGATGCCCGTGCGATTCGCGCCAGCCGGACTCCTGAAGATGAAGATACCTGTACCATGTGCGGTGATTTCTGCGCTTCGCGCGGGGCTGGCGAGTTGTTCAAGAAGGACCTGCGCGGCGACAAGATCTAACTATTTTTGACTTAAGATTACTTCACGATTTTAAATCCTGATTAAATCATGAAGTAATCTTGAGGCTGATCAGCTTGTAAAGTGTTTTTGAATTCTGTTTTCGGAGGTACGAAATGGCAAGCGAAGGTCCCGTGATTGTGAAACCAGAAGAAATTGAGGCGGAGAGTTTTCGAATGATCGACGCCGAGGTCGGTCCGCACCAGTTTGACGAACAGCAGTGGCCGGTTGTGCGGCGGGTGATTCATACGACAGCCGATTTCACTTTTACTGAAACAACCGAGTTCTCTTTTGCCGCCGTGCCACGTGGAATAGACGCGCTACGCGGCGGGGCAAAGATCCTCTGCGACACCAATATGGTCCTCTCCGGGATCAATAAGACGCGTCTGGCTAAACTTGGGGGCACGGCGGCCTGTTATGTGGCCGATGCAGATGTCGCTGCCGCCGCCAAAGAGCAGGGTGTGACGCGCTCAATCATGGCTCTGCGTAAAGGGGTTACCGAAGGCTGCAATCTCTTCCTGATCGGTAACGCACCGACGGCGCTGTTTGAATTGTTGCGGCTGGCTGAGACGGGAGAAGTCGACCCTTGCCTGGTGGTTGGGGGGCCGGTCGGTTTTGTCGGCGCCGCCGAGTCCAAAGAAGCTTTGTATCGCAGTGAACTTACCCATATCTGCTGTCGGGGGCGCAAGGGCGGTTCGGCAATCGCCGTGACCATCCTCAATGCCTTGATGATTCAGGCCGAGGCTTAACAGCTCATGAAGAAGCAGCTGCGCAGCGGATATACCACCGGCGCTTGTGCCGCCGCCGCTACCTTGGGGGCTGCGTTATTGTTGCGTGATGGTCATCCTGCTGAAGCTGTTCAACTGCCGATGCCGGCCGGTGACAAAGTTCGGTTTATGCTTGAACGTTGTTTTCGTGAAGGGGATTGCGCGGTTGCTTCAGTGATTAAGGATGCTGGCGATGACCCGGATGTCACTCACGGGGCCGAGATCTGTGCGCGCTTGAGTCATACTGCTGATATTGAGCTCAAGTTTGTCGCTGGATTTGGAGTTGGAACCATTACCAAACCGGGTCTGGCTCTCCCCGTCGGTGAGCCGGCAATCAATCCGGTACCGCGAAAGATGATTGAAACCGCACTGCGGACCATTTTCCCCTCGGGCGGTTTTCGGGTCGAGATTTTTATCCCCGAGGGACTGGAACGTGCTACCAAGACTATGAACGAGCGCCTCGGTATTGTTGGTGGATTGTCGATCCTCGGTACGACCGGGATTGTTAGGCCCATCAGCCACAAAGCATGGACAGATACCCTGGAAGTCGCGCTCGATGTGGCCCTGGCCAGTGGTACTGAGCAAGTGGTTTTGAGTACCGGTCGAACCAGCGAAGCTGCAGCCCGCAAGCAGTTGCCGCATCTGCCGGATGAAGCCTTTGTGATGATGGGGGATCATATCGGCTATTGCCTCGACGCCTGCGCTCGTAAAAAAGTCTCAAGTCTTGTTCTCTCCGGGCAATTCGCCAAGCTGGTCAAGATCGCCTGCGGCCACCCACAGACCCATGTGCGGAACTCAAGCCTTGACCTCGTACAATTGCAACACTGGGCTCGTCAGATCAACCTTGACCCTGCCGATCTTTCGCGGCTAAAGTTGGCG
>JAJRQB010000071.1 GCA_024280485.1 Deltaproteobacteria bacterium | reverse complement strand
TGCGCGGCACAATGTCAATAACCAAGGCTTCCGTGCCACCAACCAGCGTGACACAGACGGAGCTGTAAACGAACGACTTGAATCGTTCGACTTTGTTCAGTAGAGTCTTGATCAGCATTGCTTCTCTTTCGTGGAATGGATGGGTTATCGCAAATCCATCCTAACCCCACAGGGGGAAGCAATGCTCTATTTTTAACCGCCGCCTACCCACAGATTCTGCGGAGGAGGCCCCTTCCCCTTTTGAAACTATTTTTGAAACAGAAGCATATGGGGTTCAGAATAGTTCTTACGCTCCTGGATAATTTACATAGTTTTGAGACACGGAGTCCCCCCCTTGCCCCAAAGCAGGATAACCACCCAAGTATGCTATACTGCTTAAGTAAGACTCAAGTCAGGTGTATATTTAGCCATGAGTACTACCAGCGATAAGCAGATCGCCGAATAGTGGTTATAGGTATTTTTCTTGAGAGAACGTATCAATCATTGAAATAAGAACATTACGCCATAGAGTTTTGCAGTAGATTCTACGAGGCGAAAAACTGAAGCCAAATAATTCAAAGCTATGATTATCTGCACTTAACTGACCAAAAAAGATTGAATTCTATTGCGCAATGGCGCAGAATCCCACAGATTTACTATGCAGTAGGGGTGTCATATTCAAATAAGACATCGCTCGCCCACTAAAACCATGCCATGCGACAACCTAATGACTGGTGGTGAAAATGTCTAAAAAAAAACCGGAAATCCTAGGACTTAGCTTCGTTATAGTTGGCGACTTCAACCCAAAAATTTTCCACCCTCTGTGGTTTTCCAAGCACGGCCTAATTGGCGAGCACGAGAGCGAAGAGGCAAAGATTCAAGTTATCCACTCAGATGTTGCGGTTTTCAACCTCGAGTGGTTAAGACTTCAGGTCACAAGAGATAGATTCGACATAAGCACAACCCAAGAAGCTTATTTTGAGGTCTTAAGAGACTTAGTTATTAGCATCTTTGGAATCCTTGAGCACACACCTGTAAAAATGCTTGGCATCAACTATCAACTACACTTCAAGATGAAGAGTGAAGACGAATGGAACTCTTTAGGGCATCGACTTGCCCCGAAAGAAACTTGGAACAAAGTACTTAAAAATCCAGGGATGCAAAAAGTATCAATTAAAAGCGAAAGAACTGATGACTACAAAGGAAATATCATAGCCAGCGCAGAACCTTCGTCCAAAATCAAGCACGGAGTATTCTTCTCAATTAACGATCACTATGAATCTAATCTTCCAGATGAAAATAATTGGACTGGCAGTATGGTTTCTATTATTAAAGACAACTGGGATGAGTCAATACAAAGATCTAAATTAATTCCACAAGCAATTTTGGAGGGATAATGTCTGCTTTAGCTTCAGTGGCTGTTAATAGAGATACGACGTGGAACGTAGGGACATACATACCGATACTTGATGCTATCGAAAAAGGCACCAGTGAAAGCCTCCTCAAGGTTGTTGACAACTTCTTCAATCCGTCACTGAACCTAGGAGATACTTTTGCAGAAGAAGTTCGTAAGCAAGAGTTGCCTGAACCCCCAAATGAAACAGACAGTGAAGCTCTCTACAGGGGACTTATTTCCTATGGCAAACATAAGTCTGTGGAATTTCAGTCACTTCAGAAATGGGAGGGGATCGTACAAGAAACCCACGAAGATCACTTCGTTGCGAAATTAGTAGATCTAACAAGTGAACTCCCAGAAGAAGTTGCAGAGTTTCCTTTAGATGAAATTTCAGAAGACGACAAAAAACTCATAGAAATGGGTGCTGTTTTTTATTGGAACATTGGATACCAAATCTCTCCTTCACGACAAAAACGTCGGACATCCCTAATTCGCTTTAGAAGATTACCAGCATGGAGCAAAAAAGACCTCGACAGAGGAAAAAAACTATCAGAAGAGCTAGCGAAAGCCCTAGGCTTGCAATAAATGACACGCTCTGTATGTCCAAATCCAGATGAAATAGAGATATCTCTTTTTGGTCCAGGCAAAGGAGAAAGTATACTTATACATATTCCAGGCGGCGACTGGATATTAGTTGATTCATGCATAGACAGAGCAACAAAGAAGCCTGCAGCACTTGAGTATTTTGAGAAAATTGGAGTTAACCCGTCAGACTCAATAAAACTAATAGTTGCCAGCCATTGGCATGATGACCACATAAGAGGACTGGCGCAAACAGTAAAAGCTTCCAAACAGGCTGAATTATGCTTTTCTAGCGCGCTCCAGTGCAATGAATTCTTACAATTATCAAGCACTATAAGCGGACAAGCAGTAATCAATGAGAGTTCTGGCATAGATGAATTCCATAACTCATTGCTAGAAATAATCAATCGTGGGAAAGCGCCGATATTTGCCAGCGAAGGCTCCCTAGTCTGGAAAAATGATAACTGTGAAATTTACGCTTTGGCTCCTTCCAACTACGCGCAACTCCAAGCGCTAGGCAGCTATCAAGAACTTTTACCCAAACACCTTGAACCCAAAAAATGCTTAGTCCCTTCAATCCCAACTATTAATCATATTGCAGTAGTCCTGTTAGTAAAAATACAAGACATAACAATTTTGCTAGGGGCGGATCTTGAGGAGACGAAATCACCACTCTCTGGCTGGTCAGCCATTGTTAGCTCTACTACACGACCAGCTCAAAAAGCCTCTGTTTTCAAAATTCCACACCATGGTTCACAAAATGCCCATTCCGATGATGTTTGGTCTCAGTTACTTGATAAAAATGCTCTATCGCTCTGCACTCCTTTTAATGGAAAGGTAGTTCTCCCACGAAAGTCTGATGTTGAAAGAATTTACAACTACACTGACAACGCGCACATATCTTCCACAATTAAAGAACGTGAATTGAGTTCTAAAGCTGACACCACTGTACAAAAAACAATAAGAGAATCTGGTATCAAGATGCGCCCTGCCCCACTAGAAACAGGGCATATTAGGTGTAGATGGAGAGACTCCACATTGGACGTTGAACATTTCAATGGGGCGAATTTGCTCAGCAAGCACCTTGCCATCTAACTCAAGAGGGCTGATTCTCCGATTTCGACTGAGGACACCGGGGGGACGCAGTCCATTAATCCACTTCTCTCACCTATCGGTCAAATGGATGTCACATCTCAAAAGTAGTGACATAATGGCTTTAGGCTTCGACTGAGAGCCATTTTCTTTGACACTGACTTGGCAAAAATTGACAATTGGCAAGGTTTGCCATAGGCTCCAGGTATCATCTAAAAAAGGAGCATGCCTATGGCAACCATGAATGTTTCGTTACCTGACCAAATGAGGACCTGGGTCGAAGAATGTGTGCAAAGCGGACGTTATGCAAACGCATCAGACTACATTCGTGACCTGATCAGAAAAGACCATCTCAAGTTGGAACAGTTGCGCCAGGCTCTGATAGAAGGTGAAAGCTCAGGCCCGTCAACAGGTCTGGATATTGATGCTTTTATTGCTGATAAAATCTAAGATAAAATCTAAGGGTCAAGTCTACGGTTGACCTATTCGTATTCGGCCAATCGGTTATTTTCACATGATTAGACTATTGCACATAAAGAGTACAATTCTGCTTTATGGCAGGCAGCAATGGAGGGCTTCTGAATCGCCACCAGTGTTGTAAACTTTGGTCTCAACAGTAGTGATATTTACGAAGTAATCTTTGCATGTACCGCACCCTGGTAGCCATATTCCTATGAAACAGAGTAGTTATGGTTATAGGCAGGAGACAATGTTCGCCGTCTCCGATTTCAGATCAAAGACAACTTTAACTTGCTTGTTCTTAAGTTGCTTGAGGACCTGCGCAATCTTATCTTCCAGAGCACAACCGGGGTCACCCCAATCCGCTCCATCTCTGGTCACAAACTCCTGGATCACATTCCGCAACGTTTCAGGATCAATCTGATCGTAGGGCACATCGACCCCTTTTTCATGATGGTCGATTGTTTTTCCCTGAGGATTGGTCTTCATTGCGATAGTTTAACATCCTCTATCGAGAGATGACCATCAATTGCTTACTCTTAAGGAACTGTCGGATCGATGAAGTGGTGATTTTAGTCGATCTGGCCTCAAACCTAGTAAGTTTCAAGGCCCGCCCGCCGAATAGAACATGAGTATTTATTACCAGCAATCGGCGATATTTTGGTGAAATCTCACCCTTTCTATTATTATTTTTTTTCGGGGTAGCTCCTGTCCTCGTGTTAAATCGGGCGATTACAGTCACGTCAGGATGAAATTATTACTCGCCTACGCTCTTAGCCTTGAACCGATCCCAGCCTACAATATCTGACTCAAAAACAGCTGGGTCCGCTCATTCTGCGGGTTGTCGAAAAAATCGTGGGGATTGTTCTGCTCGACGATCTGCCCTTCATCCATAAACATCACCCGATCAGCTACACTCTTGGCAAAGCCCATCTCATGGGTGACCACCAGCATGGTCATCCCCTCCTCTGCGAGTTCGATCATGACATCGAGCACTTCCTTGATCATTTCGGGATCGAGCGCGGAAGTCGGCTCGTCGAACAACATGACATTGGGATTCATGCACAAACTGCGGGCGATCGCCACCCGTTGCTGCTGGCCGCCGGAGAGCTGGCCGGGAAACTTCAGCGCCTGCTCGGCAATCTTCACCTTTTCCAGGTACAGCATCGCCGCTTCTTCCGCTTCTTTCTTCGCCGTCTTGCGCACCCAGATCGGTCCCAATGTCAGATTCTCCAAGATCGTCAGGTGGGGAAAGAGATTGAAGTGCTGAAAAACCATCCCGACTTCAGCACGCACCTTCTCGATGTTCTTGATATCGTTGGTCAGCTCAATACCATCGATAATAATCCGTCCCTGCTGATGTTCCTCAAGCCGGTTGATACAGCGGATCATCGTCGATTTTCCCGATCCGGAAGGACCGCAGACGACTATCTTCTCCTGCGGCTGGACCTGAAGATTGATATCTTTGAGCACATGAAAATCACCGAACCACTTGTGCATGCCGATCAGTTCGATGACCGGCTTTTCAGCGGTTTTCGGCGTAGCTACTGACTGTTCGTTCATAATATTTTCCATCTCATAAACAGGCCGTTAGTGACCGGTGTGCAGTTCTTTTTCGAGTTTGCGACTGTAGCTCGACATGGCATAGCAGCAGACAAAGTAGAGCAGCGCCAGAAACAGGTAGGCCTCACGGGAATAGCCCATCCAATCGGGATTCGACAAGGTAACCTTGGTGGTGGTCAGGACATCGTAGAGGGCGATGATCACCACCAGCGAGGTATCCTTGAAGGCCGAGATCAAAACCCCGACCGACGGCGGAATGACGATTTTCAGCGCCTGCGGCAGAATAATCAGCCGCATGGTTTTACCATAGCCCAACCCCAGCGAATCTGCCGCCTCGTACTGGCCCTTGGGGATCGCCTGCAAGCCGCCACGCACCACCTCGGCAATGTAGGCAGCGGTAAACAGAATAATCGCGACCTGGGCGCGCAACACCTTATCGATGCTGAGCCCCTCGGGAAGAAACAACGGAAACATCACCGAAGACATGAACAGCAGGCTGATCAGCGGCACCCCACGGATCAGTTCGATATAGACCACGCAGAGCGTTTTAATGCCGGCCATCCTGGATTGACGTCCCAAGGCCAGCAACACCCCGAGCGGATAGGCGAAAACCATACCGAACAGCGCCAGCATCAACGTCAGCGGAAACCCACTCCACTGATCAGTTTCAACCACCGGCAGACCGAATACGCCACCATGCATCAGGGTGCCCATGACGATCAGGCCGAGCAGCCAATAAACCCCGAGCGAGCGTTTCCAGTGTTTGCGGTCCTTGGAATAGAAAACCAGAGCAAACAGCAGCAACATTGCCAGCAGCGGCCGCCACTGCTGACCGTCGGGAAAGAAACCGAAAAAGATGAAACTGACGTTATTCGGGATGATCGACCAGCAGGCCCCGTCGATATCGCGGCAGGCCTCAGCGCTGCTGAACCAGAGGCTGTCGATGAAGGCCCAGCGGATCAACGGCACACAAGTCTGCCACAAGCCGTAGAGGATCAACAGGGTCAGTAGTGAATTGAACCAGTTGTTAAACAGATTTTCCCGCAGCCAGCCGTAGACACCGACATTGCGTACCGGCGGTTTCATCGGTTCAGCGGTGGTATCGGCAATCTTCTCACTCATCACATCACCTCTCCACCAGCATCATTTTTTTGTTGTACCAGTTCATAAACACCGAAGTCGACAGGCTGAAGAACAGATAGACCAGCATAATCAGCGCCACCCCTTCGATCGCCTGTCCAGTCTGATTGATGGTGGTATTGGCGACCGAAACAAAATCGCTGTAGCCGATGGCGATCGCCAGGGAGCTGTTTTTCGTCAGGTTGAGCATCTGGCTGGTCAACGGCGGGATAATCACTCGCAGCGCCTGCGGCAGAATCACCAGACGCAGCACCTGCCCCGGTCGCAGGCCGATCGACATCGCCGCTTCGACCTGACCGCGCGAAACCGACTGTATCCCGGCCCGCACGATTTCGGCGACGAAGGCCGAGGTGTAGAGGACCAGGCCGATCAGCAAGGCGCTGAACTCAGGACTGACGGTGACGCCACCGGCAAAGTTGAAACCCTGCAGGGAGGGGATATCCATCGCCGTCGGCGCCCCGGCAAACAGCCAGACCAGCAGCGGCAACAACAGACTGAGCACCATGCCGATACGATGCATCGGCAGGATTCGTCCGGTGCGGTCCTGGATTTTGTGGCCCCGGCGCACCAGCAACCACCAGCCGAGCATGCCGAGCAACAACGCAATCAGCATGGCGCTGTGTGCGGGATGCTCAGCCGGAACGCCGAAAATAAGCCCCCGGTTGCACAAAAAGACACCCTGCAGCGGATTGAGCGCCTGGCGCGGCGACGGGAATGCCTCGTAAAAAAGTGCGTACCAGAAAAACAGCTGCAGCAGGATCGGAATATTCTGCATCACCTCGATAAACACCCCGGACAGGCGTGACACCAGCCAGTTGTGCGAAAGGCGTGCGATGCCGACGATCGTACCGAGCAGCAGGGTAAAGACGATACCGACAAAAGAAACCTTGAGCGTGTTGAGTGCGCCGACCAATAGCGCCCGGCCGTAGCTGTCGGCTGCCGAGTAGTCGATCGCCGGTTCGCCGATCTCAAAACCTGCTTCATTTTGCAAGAAGCCGAAGCCAGTCGCAATCGATTGCCGTTCCAGGTTGGCCTGGGTGTTGCTGAACAGGGCGTAGCCGATACTCAAAGCCAGCAGCAGCACCACGACCTGAAACAGCATCCCTCTTTTGTCGGGATCGCGCCAGAAAGGAACCGCATGCGGCTGGTTGACAGATGAATCAGATAGTTGATTTTTCAAGACAGAATCGTTTCAAACAGATGATCAGAGTAAAACGGGGAGGCGTTCGTAAAAACGTCTCCCCGCGTCAGACAGGCAATGTTACTTGAAAGGTGGTGAATACATCAAGCCGCCATCGGTCCACAAGGCATTGAGGCCGCGCTCGATACCAAGCGTGGTGTTCACGCCGACGTTACGCTCAAAAACCTCACCGTAGTTACCAACCTGCTTGATGATGTTATAAGCCCATTTTTCATCCAGCCCCAGCGCCTTGCCATTACCGGCGGTGACACCAAGAAAGCGCTGAATAACCGGGTCTTTACTCTTGAGCATCGAATCTACGTTCTGCGAGGTAATTCCAAGCTCTTCGGCATTGATCATCGCCAGCACTGAGAAATCGACGATATCCATAAACTGGTCGTCACCATGACGCACGGCAGGAGCCAGCGGCTCCTTGGAGATGATTTCCGGCAGGATTGCGTATTCCTTGGGATTGGGAGCAACCGCCCGGGTCCCGGCCAGCTGGGACGCGTCGGAGGTCAACACGTCGCAACGACCGGCGAAGAAGGTCTTGGCCAGCTCGGTGGTGTTTTCGATAACCACCGGCTTCCATTTCATATTGTTGCTGCGGAAATAGTCGGCGGCATTCTGCTCGGTGGTGGTCCCGGGCAGGACACAGACGGTGGCGCCATCCAGCTCTTTAGCACTCTTGACGCCAAGCTTCTTCGAAACCAGAAAGCCTTGGCCATCGTAATAGTTGACGGTAACAAAGTTGAGTCCCAGCTGGGTCTCACGGCTTAAGGTCCGGGTGGCATTACGGGTGAGCAGGTCGATTTCACCCGACTGCAGAGCGGTGAAGCGCTGCTGTGCGGTCAACGGAGTAAACTTGACTTTGCTCGCATCGCCGAAAATCGCTGCGGCAATCGCCCGGGCGGTATCGACGTCCAGCCCCTTCCAGACCCCTTTGGCGTCAGGCATACCAAAGCCGAAAACCGCACCATTGACACCGGCCTGGATAAAGCCCTTTTTTCTGACCGTATCGAGGTCCTTACCGGCAAAAGCCAGCCCGCTGCTTAGCAGGGTAATCGCGGCGACCAGCGCCATCATCTTGGTAAATCGCATCCGTCTCTCCTCCTTCATAGGTTGGTAGTGACAAAGGGCCAGTGCCCTTCGAAAAAGCGAAGTAAAACAACCGTCTTTTCCAGCTCAAACCACGAACGAGGGGAAACTCCTCGATATCGGCCAAACGTTGGAAAATACTTATATTTGAGCTAAGCAAAACGCTGTTCGACAAACATATACGGCAGTCAAGGGGGCTGTCAATCAATGAACGATCTTTTCCGTCAAGAATGATCCAACGGAGAGGAATCCGGCCGATTCATGTTGGTGAAGGCAAGCATCGATCGTTGCAGCAAAAGGGTCAACGAGCGAGCACAAAGCGCACCGGGACAACAAAGCGGGTTTCGGCCGACAGGATCTGCGACGGGATGTCAGGGAAAGGCGCGGCCGCTTCCACAGCCTGAAGCGCCGCCCGGTCAAGCAAGCGCTTGCCGCAAGATTTCTGCAGCAGACAACTCTGCAGTTCCCCGCGGCTGGACAGCTCGAATTCAACAACCACGACCCCTTGCTGATGTCCCTTGCGCGCCAGCAAAGGGTATTTTTTATAGCGCTCGATCCGCTGGCGCAGTAGGGCCAGGTAGTGATTGCGAATCGCCGCCGTTTCAGCTTCATTGATTCCTGTCGCTTCCGGAGCAACAATGCGTTCAGGAATTGCCGCTGCCGGGCTGTCACTGGAAGTCGTAACGGCAGGATCGACAGCGCTCGGTTGACTGTGTAACCGCTGGCTGGACACCGGTTTGCTCTCAAGCGCAGTCTGTTTCAAGATGACAATGTCACGAGCGGGCTTAACAGGCGGTTTCTGCCGAAGCTGTTTGACCGGTTCACGCAGCGGCGTTTTTACCGCCAACAGCCGTTTTTTTTGCACCTGAGGTTCGGCTGCTGGCGACGTCGACTTAACAGGTGGAGAAACTACCGGTTGAAGTGGTTTCAGCTTCGCCGCCGGTGGCTCGGCAACAACTGCCGGCGGCCTGAAAATCGCCGGCGAGGCAGTTTTTTCAGCTGCAACCCTGGCAAGTTGTTTCGCTTGTGGAGCGGCCAGAGAAACTCGAATGACCTGACGCAGTTTCGGCAAGCGGTGCGGGGAAGTGATCAGCAACCAACCACTGACGACCAGACAGAGGTGTACCAGGCAAGACGCCGCTACGGCGCTTTGCCAAGCACGATCAACCCTGCCTGCTCCCCGCCAGTCAAGCATTAAGTCCTCCCTGCAGCTGAAAACCTATTAATAACGATAAGCTAGAGTCAAATAAGCCAACCTGCCCGGCTTTGGAACCTTAACCCCGCTGCTGAAAGCATCACGCTGATACGACAGGTGGGTCAGGTACTGTTTGTCGAAGAGGTTGCTGATCCCGCCGGTCGCCGACCACTTGCCCCAATTCACCCCGGTCTTCAGATCGGTCGCTCCCCAGCCGGCGGACTTGACCTCGCTGAGACCGCTGTCGACCCGGTCCTGCTCGGCGGCGAAGCGCTCACTGAACTCGAAAAAGAAGCTGCCGATATCATAACGGATCGAGGCGCTGCCGGTCAGCGGCGGAATCTCGGCCAGCGGTGACCCGCTAGCGCTGTTTTTGCCACGCACGTACGAGAGGGTTCCGCGCAGGTACAGGTCGAGCGGCAACGCATACTGCCCGGCCAACTCGCCGCCATACATTTCAGCAGCAATGTTCCGGTAGGTCCGGGCCCGGACCAGCGGTCCTACGCCATCGGGATCGGCGACCTCTTGCAGGTAGATGAAATCATCCAGCAGACTGTAATAAAGCGAGCTGTTCAGGTAGTAATTGTCGCCGGAGAGCTTCAGCCCGACATCGATCTGATTGTTGCGGCTGGCGTCCAGTGCGGGATTACCGACCCAGTTGATCGAGGTCGGACTCGTCGCTGAACGCTGCAGTCCAATGAACAGTTCCTGGGCATCGGGAGTGCGCACCCCGGAACCAAAGCCGGTAAAGATCTCAATTCCAGTTGTCGGCAGCCAAGAGAGTTGCAGATTGCCGCTGACTTCGGTGAAATCGGTCGAACGGCTCAAACTGCCGCTGTGATACGGCTGATAGAGGCTGTTCAGCCGCGCTGCGGTCAGATCGTTCGCTTCGACAGCGGTAAAATCGATTCTGGCGCCGGCGGTGAACTTGAGCTTAGCGCCCAGCGGCAGCGAATATTTGCTGAAAGCTCCAAAATTATCGACGTCGACATCCGGCAACAGCGGTTGCGGTTGATACCTCAGCCACATGGCACTGATATTGGTCGCATCCCAGTTGCGGTTATAGTAGTCGATCCCCAATTCCAGCAGCCCATCTCCAGCAGCAATCTTTGAGCTCAGTTTGGCGCCATAGACCTGGGTGGTCGAATCGGTCTCCATCATCAGAGCACGGGTCACCATCATGCTCGGCGTGGAACTGACACGGAACCTGTCGTTCATCAGATGATCAACCCGGTTCCACCAAGCCTGAAAACTCACCTCTTCCAGCGGCGAACCGGTGATCCTGGTGGTCGAGGTAAAATTAATCCGGTTGGTGCGGTCGTACTCAGCATCCATCAGCAGATAGGGATAGAGCACATCTTCGGCATCCTGGTAGGAGTAGTTCAGGCTGAACCGACTTGGCCCCAGGGTTGTCCCGCCCTTGGTCCAGAAGGTGTTGATCTGGTAAGCACCGGAGTTGAGAAACTCTGGTTTGTAGCGGTTCGGACTGGTCAAGGAATAGATGTCAGTGATCAATCTGCCGTTCCCCGATTTCGTTACGTCGGATGACTTGTAGGCATAACCGGCCAGAAGATAGGATTTTTCCGTCGCGTAAGAACCGGATGCGGACAGGTTGACCAGACGGTAAGAACCGTAACTGCCGGTAAGGGTTGCGCTGGAGCCCGCTGGCGGAGTCTTGGAAACGGCATTGACCACTCCGCCCATGCTGCCGGCATTGTAGAGATCGTACGGCCCCTTGATAATTTCGATCGAGTCGACCTCGGCAAAATCAAAATGGAAAGAAGGCGGATCCATGCGTGACGGACAACCGCCGTAGAGCCGCACGCCATCCAGAAAAACATTGATATCATCACCCTGCAAGCCGCGCAGCACGACATCGTTGGCAATCACCCCCTTGGTCACGCTGGTGAAACCGGGGAGTAATTCCAGCGCCTCGCCCATGTCACGCGCAGAACTTTCGCGCACTTCACGGATCGTCAGGGTTTCCTGTTGCGGCGACACTTCCTGCCCGCGCACCGTGATTTCATCCAGCAACAGCGCCTCAGCCCTACAGATGCCTGGTAACAGCAGCATGATCAGCAAAAGCAGCCGGTGCAGCTTGCGCATAGCCTTTTCCTCTCCTGGTTACAAATTCAGATCAATTTATGGACCAGATCGGTCACAGTTCAAAAATAGCGTATTTTTATGAACTGTCAGCCACGCTGCCGAGAAAGCAACACTAAATGTGGGGTTTTAGTAACAGCATTGAATAAAGCAAGGGAGAGGAGCGGGAGAGCGAAGACCTCAGCAGGAAAATGTGGCAAGTTTGAAAGCGCTGGCAGATACCCCAAAAATGCACTCTCGGCCGTTTGAAGAGGCCGAGAGTGCCGGGGAGAGATGTTGAAATCGGGAGATACCTGTTGCCGGTCAGCCCCGCTACAGGGTCAGTTCGGCCTCACCCTGGAACATCTCCTGGCGCATCTTGGCAACTTCGGCGCTCTGCAGATATTCGTCGAAGGTCATCGACCGGTCGATGAAGCCGCCGGGGGTGAATTCGACGATCCGATTGGCGACCGTCGCCAGAAACTTATGATCGTGGGAGGCGAACAGGATCACTTCCGAGTAGGCGATCAGTCCGTTGTTCAGCGCGGTGATCGACTCCAGATCCAGGTGGTTGGTCGGTTCGTCAAACACCAGCACGTTGGCCTCGGTCAGCATCATCCGGGAGAGCATGCAGCGGACCTTCTCCCCCCCGGAGAGCACGCTCGACTGCTTCTTCGCCTCTTCGCCGGAAAACAGCATGCGGCCGAGAAAACCGCGCGCGAAGCTCTCCCCTTCAGTCGGCGCGAACTGCAGCAGCCAGTTGATCAGGTTCATGTCGTTGGCAAAGAAGCGACCGTTCTCTTTGGGAAAATAGGCCGGGGTGATGGTCACCCCCCAGCGGAAGCTGCCGCTGTCCGGCTGCAGCTCCCCTTCGAGAATCTGAAACAGGGTGGTCTTGGTCAAACTGTCGCCGCCGACAAAAGCGATCTTATCCCCCTTGTTGACGGTCAGGCTGAAATTGTCCAGCACCTTGACGCCATCTACGGTTTTGCTCAGATCCTTAATTTCGAGGATGATGTCACCGCAGGCCCGCTCCGGCTTAAAGACGACGAAAGGATATCTTCTCGACGAGGTCGGCATATCTTCGACGGTCAGTTTTTCCAGCAGCTTTTTGCGCGATGTCGCCTGCTTGGCCTTGGAGGCGTTGGAGGAAAAACGCTGGATAAATTCTTTCAGCTCGTTCGCCTTGTCGGTGACCTTGCGATTCTCTTCCTGTTTCTGATGCAGCACCAGTTGACTGGCCTCGTACCAGAAATCGTAGTTACCGACATAGACGGTGATCTTGCCGAAATCGATATCGGCGACATGGGTGCAGACCTGGTTGAGAAAGTGTCGATCGTGGGAAACCACGATGAGGGTATTCTGGAAACGCTCTAGGAAATCCTCCAACCAGTTGATCGATTTCAGATCCAGGTGGTTGGTCGGCTCATCGAGCAGCAGGATATCGGGATTGCCGAACAACGCCTGGGCCAGCAACACCCGGACCTTTTCGCCCCCTTCAAGCTCCTTCATATTTTTCTGGCGAAGGTCTTCAGTAATGCCGAGACCGTTCAGCAGTACCGCCGCTTCCGACTCGGCCTCATAACCGTTCATCTCGGCAAATTCGGCCTCCAGCTCTCCCGAGCGCACCCCATCTTCATCAGTAAACTCCTCTTTGGCATAGATCGCATCGCGTTCTGCCTTCACCTTGAACAGCCGCTCGTGACCCATCATCACCGTATCGATGACCGTCCGGTCATCAAAAGCAAAGTGATCCTGCCGCAACATGGCGATCCGCTCACCGGAACCGACCGAGACATTCCCCTTGTCAGCCTCGAGTTCTTCGGCAAGGATTTTCAAAAAGGTTGATTTTCCCGAGCCGTTAGCGCCGATCAGACCGTAGCAGTTGCCGGGGATGAACTTGATATTAACGTCTTTAAAGATGACCCGCTTGCCGTAGGCAAGGGTGATGTTGTTTGCGCTGATCATTACTTAACTACCTTTTTTATCGATAAAAAACCACAGGGGTGGTCCCTGTGGTTGAACGAAGCCGCTAGCGCGGCGGAAAAATCAAAGTCGCATAAAATCACGCAGTTACGGTAAATTCCATGACAGTGTCCAATGCCGGGCACTGATAACCCCAAGGAGTTTACCATGGATGTGACTGAACAGCGCCGCTTTGACCAACTGTATCAACGCCACCTGCGCATGCTCAAGCTACAGGGCTTAAGTGACAAGACCATCGATGTTTAC
>JAJRQB010000070.1 GCA_024280485.1 Deltaproteobacteria bacterium | reverse complement strand
GAACTCCCTGAATCGGTGGAACTCCCTGAATCGGTGGAACTCCCTGAATCGGTGGAACTCCCTGAATCGGTGGAACTCCCTGAATCGGTGGAACTCCCTGAATCGGTGGAACTCCCTGAATCGGTGGAACTCCCTGAATCGCTAGTCGCACTTGAATCGCCACCACCCCCGCAGGCTGTAAGAGTCAAGGCCAGGACAATGGCGACGGTAATCTTGAAGGCGAGAAATAGTGGATGACCTATGATTACGCCGCTTCTACTCTTTCGTGTTAGCATGGCAGGCAGCCTCCCAACTTCTTGCCGCTGTCGGTTTGAGATTTCTGAGAGGCATAGAGAGCCTCGGTACTTCTTCTGAAATCTGCTACAGACAGCAGGAACTCTCATTGCATATTCTCAGATTGAATTTATTCTATGCACTCTGTGCTCTCTTGGAAATGGAGAAGACTCCTAAAAAAAGGTAGGATTTCCCTCAAAATGGCGAGAAGATCATTTAAAGTCCATTCGGCCTTCCCGATTAGACTAAATAGGGAAAATAGGGATTAATAAATGGTTTTGTGATGATTTCGAGAGCTCGTTTTCCGTAGGATTCTCTTGTTTTCCTCAGGCATCTCGTTATTATTAGAATGACTTGGATATTTCAGAGTTACGCAGGCATTTTGGGTGTGAACGGGTCGTCGTACTTACGAACAGTCGGCCGATGTATCTTGTCTAACCGCCTGTTATTGTGAGAGTATGTGAGTGATTAAGAAAATATGTGACATAGAAGCAGAGAAGGTGGGGCGCAGGGCGACGGTCAGGCAGAGCTCCTCAACTCTTGATCCTGGTGCCGAGGAAAAGTATTTCTCCGGACGGCGGGATCCCGTAAGACGTATTCGCTCCTGGAAACGTTCCAACCCACTCAATCCGACACAAATGACAATATTGATGGCCGGTGCAATTTTTTTGTGCGAGGCCTTTGCCATGCTTCTCATGGCCGTTTTTTTGCCGGATATCTCTGGTGTGGTTGAAGGAGTTCTTGATGCGACCATTCTTCTGGTTCTTCTGAGTCCCCTGTATCTGCTTTTTTATCGTCCCTTTTGGCAGGAACATCAGAATTTTTCCAGAGAAGTCAAACACCTTTCCCGTAAACTGATGAAAACCGCAGAAGATGAACGAAAGCGGATCAGTCATGATCTGCATGATCAGTGTGGCCAGACCCTGACGGCCTTGCAGTTTGGATTTGATGCTCTGCGTAGAGGTTTGCCTGAAAGTTGTGACGAATCAAAGACTCAGATTAAGGAACTTTCGGGAATCCTTAGCCAATTGGGCAATGAACTGCGTGAAGTGACTCATCGCTTGCGTCCGGACCTGCTCGATCAACTCGGATTGGTTTCGTCATTGCGCAGTTTGGTTTCCGAATTTGCCAAAAATCATCCGGAGATTGAAATCAAGGAATCCTATCCTTCGGCGGAGTCTGAGAATCTACGCCTGGACAGTGAAACTGAGGTGGCTCTCTATCGAATTTGTCAGGAGTGCCTGCATAATATTTCGAAACATGCTCAGGCCTCGGCAGTCATTGTTCGCCTTGAAAATGATAATTCCAGTATTACCCTTAATATGGGTGATCATGGTGTCGGGTTTGATCCCCGGCCCAATAAACAGACGAAACAAAACCCGCGACACGGGGTCGGTCTTTTGGGGATTCGCGAGCGGGTTGCAGATTTAGGTGGTGCGTTTTACTTATCAACTGAAGTCCAAAAAGGGACATTCATAACGGTTAAATTCCCGTTACTGTCAGGGGGCGTGTATGAATAAGCCGATTAAGCCGATTAAGGTGGTTATAGTTGACGATCATGTCATGGTCCGCGAGGGCTTGAGGAAAATGCTGATCACCGAGGCCGCGTTCGACGTGATCGGCGAAGCCGGGAATGGCAAAGAAGCGTTGAAGGTTGTCGCCAAACTTAGCCCGGATGTTGTGGTGCTGGATATTTCAATGCCTGAGATGGGGGGGTTGGAGGCGATCTCTTTGTTGCGTGAGGCGGCCCCCAAAACCAAAATCGTGATCCTGTCTATGCATGGCAAGGAAAACATCGCCCAGGAGGCTCTGCGCTCGGGGGCCTCTGCCTATATTCTCAAGGGAGATTCCGGCGATGAGTTGATCAACGCGATCCATGCCGTTCATATGGGTAACTACTATTTCAGTGCTCAACTGCGTTCCGCTATGGTCTCCTCCTACATTGGAGGCCCTAAGGTCAACCTTTCCAAGGATGAAGAGAAATATGAGACACTGTCAGATCGGGAACGGCAATATTTTCGCCTTATGTTGACGGGGAGCTCAACTGAGAAAATAAGTCAAACTTTGGGAATAAGTTACAAAACTGGCCAGAAACATCGAACTAATGTTGTTAAAAAACTGGGAGTTAGTAACCCCATGGAAATGGTCAAGTTGGCCATGAAATTGGGCCTGTTTGACCCTGGGATGGCTGATGAATCCTGATTGCCCGGTTTGCAAGCGCCATACGCTTAATATTGGAGAACGGGCATCGTTTATAGCCTGAAACCTCAATGTTTTCCGAGCGTCAAAATTTACGATACACCAATCAAGACACTCGATTGGTGTTCTATTTGGACGGCAGTTGACAGTTATGTGCAAATAGATGACAAGAAAGGTAGCGATTCGCTCTGGCTGTTTGCGCAATTTGCTTATTTATTCAAACCCTAAGGTCCGGTTAGAGTAGGCTTCATGCTTTTGTGGGTATGTTTAAGTTGTTTCTTTATAGAAGCCTACTGGTGCGAAGATCAATAGCGATACTTGATGGAGTATGCCGCGTGAGTGCAGAAAGGGGGCAGTCGTTTGAATCAATTTATTCAAGTTGTTTTTACCGATGGGACATTAGGCCAGATGGTCCCGGCAGCTCTTGGTGTATGTCTGCGTCAGGACCGGATTAGAAGCTTCAAGCGCGACAGCGGATGGGCGAAGGTCGGTATTGACAGCATTCGTGGCGTCGGGTCTGGAGATGGCTATGCTGGTTCAGAGCGCCGTCGCGGGTCGCTGGTTGAGCAGCGCAGGTCGATCCGATTGTCATAAAATGTGCTGCCGCCGCCCAGGTCGGTTAATTGCTGAGAGGTTAAAGCATTGACTGTACGGTCTCCTGGTGCAAACTCGAGCCACCAGACGCCCTCGGCAACAGCCAGACCTGCGGGTACTCCGGCGTCAATTCTTAGATAAAAATCCACATCCCCCCGGTTATTGAAAGCGTTCACCAGTTGACCTTCATCCAGACCCCGATCTAATGCTTCGGTCGGGTTGATCTTGATATGCATTTTTTTGTCGCGTAGTTCATCCTGCTCAAAAAAAGTTGAATTCAGAGTCTTCAGAGCTGGAGCGGTAACCAACTGCAACGGATACTTACTGTCTGGCAGTGGCAGATAGCGCGGCAGTTTTTCATCAAGCCGTGGGTTGAGAATTTCGATTCGGCCGGAGGGGGTCGAAAAGGCAACCTTTTTTTGATAGAGCAGTTCTACTGCTTTTCCCGCAGAGAAGGCTTCAGTGTCGATCCCTTGCCGAAGCAGAGTTGGCGAATCCATGATTTCAGTGATTAAACCTTCAGCCGTTTGTTGAAAGCAGGGGTCGGAATAATCCATCTCTGTCGCCAACATCGCGAAGACTTCTCTATTTGATTTGCTTTGGCCGACAGCTGGAATCAGCGGACGGGTTCGTTGGATACAGTAGCTGCCATAGGATCGATAGATGTCGCTTGTTTCCAATGAGGTCATGGCTGGTAATATAATATCGGCATAACGTGCACTGTCGGTCATGAATCGCTCGTGGACGATGGTGAAGAGGTCGTTGCGGATCAACCCTTTTAATACCCGGTTCTGATCCGGGGCGACCACCGCAGGGTTAGAATTGTAGATGTAGAGACTTTTAACCGGTGGGTCGTTTAACTCGGAGAGTGCTTCGCCGAGACGACTCATGTTGATACTGCGTGGATTCCCACGGATTAAATCTTTACGCTCGACCAGATTCATGTCAAAAGCGGCACTTGTGCTGGTTCCGACGAAACAACCGCCACCATCTGTCTGCCAGGCACCGACCAGGGCAGGCAGAGCGATAATGCTGCGGACCGACATGGCGCCGTTCGTATAGCGTGATATCCCGCCTCCAATACTGATAAAAGGCGCTCGTGCGCTGGCAAAGGATTTTGTTATCCGTTCAATAACTTCTGTGGACAGGCCGGTGATACGACTAACGACGTCCGGAGTATAGGCAGGCAGAATTTCGGTATGAAGTTCTGCAAAACCCTGAACCTGTTTATTAATAAAAGAGAGATCGCAGAGGTTATCCCGAACCAGAATGTGCATCATTCCGAGTGCCAAAGCACCGTCACTGCCGGGATTTACGAGAAATGTATGATCTGCTATGGCAGTGGTCTGATGATGATATAGATCGATCACCCAGACCTGTGCCCCACGTTTTTTAGCCTGTTTAACGTTATGCAAAAAATGGATATTGGTCGCGGCGGCGTTGCTGCTCCAGAGGATGACCAGATCGCTATTCAGAACCTCGTCCGGGTGAGGTGCCGGAGTGTCGCCCATGATGGCTTTCCAACCAGCCCCTTTGGCGGGTGAACAGATACCCCTTTCCAGCAAGGATGCACCCATACGATGAAAGAAGGGATGCCCGGCGTTGCGTTGAATAACCCCCATCGTTCCAGCGTAGGAATAGGGGAGGATCGCTTCTGGCCCTGACTCCTGGATTATTTTTCGCCAGTTCTCCCCGATGCGGGTTATCGCCTCAGACCAGGAGATCGGCCTGAACTTGTCCTCGCCCTTCTCACCACAACGCAGCAGGGGTGTGGTCAACCTGCGTGGAGAATGTACGGTTTTTTCATAATGGTTCATCTTGGCGCAGAGGCTGCCGCGCGTAAATGGATGTTCAGGATCGCCCTTCACGCTGATGGCATGGCCATTTTCAACTTCAACCAGCAGGCCACAGCTATCAGGGCAATCGTAAGGGCAGACGGAACGATCAGTTTGGCTCGGCATATCAGATGTCCAGATAAGAGAATGGGACAGGGTAATTGTTTAACCGCCAGCTTTTTTGGCCTGGTAGCCTTTTTTTTGCAATTCTTCAATCAACAGATCGCGCTGGTCGGTCTGAATCTCGATCACCCCGTTCTTGACGGTGCCACCGCAGCCACACTTCTGTTTCAATTCTTTGGCCAGCTCTTTTAGTTCTTTCTCAGGGAGAGGTACCCCTGAGATCAGACTGACCCCTTTGCCTTTACGCCCTTTGGTCTGGCGTTCAACTCGCACCTGACCATCACCAATAGTTTTGATTGCCTGGCAGCTGCAGTTTTTCAGGGCTTTGTGACACCTGGGGCAGTTAGGGCCGATTTCGTCGGAGTATACGAGGCGGCTGTTGTGGTTTTTCATTGATCTTCTCCGGTTGTGGATTGGTGCTGCCTGATATGGAAACTATAGCTTTATTCTGACAGTTGGATGATAGTTGGTCAACGCCTGAATAATGAAAGGCCAGCCTGCTCTATATGCAGGCTGGCCTTTGTTGAATTTAGGTGACAATCGGCGTTAAGGGGCTGCTTTATTGAGGTTCCAGTCGTAGTCTAAAAAGTCGAGTTCAACCTGACCGATTTTTATTTTTTCTTGATCTGTTTGAGAGCTCGCAAGGATATCAGCGTAGTCTCCCAAGAAAGATATGAGCGATTCGTGGCCACGGAAACCGTTGCCAAAGTCGTCACCATACCAGTCAAAAATCTTCGAAACTTCAAGGGTTTTATTCCGGGGATTATATCTGTTGCGACTTTTGTCAGACAGAAAACGGCGCAGGCTGTCCTCGAGTTGCTGTTCGAGTTGACTGCCAGTGAAGGCTTCATTGCGAATCCCGGGGCAGCCGATAGAGGCACAGACTACGGCAGAATGGATGCGTGGATCGTCATAAGCTCCGGGAGCGCGGATGATCTTGTGTTCAATGTGATCGAGGCTGCGTTTTTTACCAAAAAGCGGGAAAAGCTCCTTACTCCATGGCGACGAAAAAAGCGACCCGAGATCTTTGATTGAGGTGATATCGGGATAGCCACTCAAGATAAACTTGATGGTGAAGGCATTGTAGGCGTTGATCAGAAAGGCCAGGCGCACAGATTTGTCCCAACTGCTGAATTCGAGTTGGTCAACTGCAGCCACATCATCAAGATAGTCCTTGAGCAGCGTACTGTCATGCTGGAATCCGGCATAATTGACCTTGGAGGCGACTCCTTGGTCGTCCCATTTCACGTGTTTATTTAAGAGTTTGTCGAAAACGCTGTGCTGGTCATCAAAGGCCAGTGCGCTGGTTGCTGTCAGCAAGATCAGCAGCATGCTCAGTAGCAGTTTCATCAGGACCTCCTTTCTCGCCCCGTTGCCAGCGGAGATAGCGTTCGACCCAGACCAGCAGGTTTTCAGGGATATGGTTCTTCTTCCATTGTCCGGCAGCCATCTTGTTCATTTCAGAGAGTGTTGGATAGCTGTGGATGGTGCCAAGAATTTTGTTGAGCCCCAAATTATACTTCATTGCCAGGACAAATTCAGAGAGCAGATCGCCGGCGTGAGACCCGACAATCGTCACGCCAAGAATTTTATCCTTGCCCGGCTTGGTCAGGACCTTAACCCAGCCGTGGTCTTCGCTGTCGGCAATCGCGCGGTCGAGATCATCCAGGTTGTAGCGGGTAACCTCGTAAGGGATCTTCTGCTCTTGCGCCTCGGTTTCACTCAGCCCGACCCGTGCGACTTCGGCGTCAGTGAAGGTGCACCAGGGCACTACGCGATAGTCGACCTTGAAGCTTTTAAGCGCCCCGAACAGCGCGTTAACAACGGCGTACCAGGCTTGATGACCTGCAGTATGAGTGAATTGGTAGGGACCGGTGACATCACCGGCACAGAGGATGTTAGGGTAATTGGTGCGTAAAAAAGGATCGGCTGTGATAGTCCCCTGTGGATTGAGCTCGATGCCGAGTTCCTGCAGGCCAAAGCCTTCAACATTGGCGCGCCGACCGACAGCGATCAGAATGCGATCGAACTCGATTTCGACCTGTTCGCCTGCGTGCTCACAGAGCAGGAAATTTTTGCCATCGCGGACACTGACTTCTTGTGCAGCATGCCCGGTTAGTACGTTGACTCCTTCATCCTCAAATTTCGCGCGGATATAATCGCCGACCTCCGGGTCTTCACGGCCGATTAACCGTTCACCCATTTCGACCTGGGTGACCTGGCTGCCGAGGCGGGCAAAAGCCTGGGTCATCTCGCTGCCGATTGGCCCACCACCCAGCACGATAAATTTTTCAGGGAGCTCACGCAACTGCCAGATGTTGTCAGAGGTCAGATACTCGACCTGCTCCAGCCCTTTGATCGGTGGGACAAATGGACGTGCACCGGTCGAGACAATAATATTGCGGGTGGTCAAAGTGCGACCATTGACCTCTATCGTCCAGGGATCCTTGATCATCGCTGTGCCCTGAATGACCTCTACCCCGAGGCTTTCAAAGCGTTCTGCAGAATCGTGCGGCTCTACTTTAGCGATCACTCGCTGTACGCGTTCCATCACATCTGCAAAATCAAATTTAACCTTGGTGCTTTTGAAGCCGAACTCGGTCGCTCGTTTGGCGTAGGAGAGCATTTTAGCACTGCGGATCAGCGCCTTGCTCGGTACACAGCCGGTATTAAGACAGTCGCCACCCATTTTATCTTTTTCGATCAGCGCGACTTTGGCCTTGACCGCACTACCGATGAGTGAAGATACCAGCCCGGCGCTACCACCACCGAGAACCACCAGGTTGTAATCGAAACTTTTAGGGCGGTCATAGTTTGCATAGACCTTGCGTGCCTTGATGAGGTCGATAATTTTTTTTGCCAGCAGCGGGAAAATACCGAGCATGGCAAAGCTGAGGATCATCGGCAATGAGAGGATGCCTGCGGCCGATTCGAGTTGTCCAATCTGGGTGCCGGCATTGATATAGACAAAGGTTCCCGGTAGCATGCCGACCTGACTTACGATATAGAAAAGACCTGCTTTTAATGGGGTCAGACCCATCGCCAGGTTAATAACGAAGAAGGGGAAAATAGGGACCAGTCTTAATGAGAAAAGGTAGAATGCCCCTTCTTTTTCAACGCCCTGATTGATGGATGAGAGTTTGTCGCCGAAGCGTGCCTGGACCCAGTCACGCAACAAGAAACGCGAAACCAGAAACGCGAGGGTTGCACCGATGCTACTCGCAAAGCTGACGACCAGCAAAGCTGTCCAGAGGCCAAAGAAAGCACCACCAGCCAGAGTCATGATGGTAGCGCCTGGCAGTGAAAGAGCGGTCACTAAAATATAGATGAGTGCATAAGCACCCAGCATAGTGAAGCGATTCTGCTGGTAGAGGCTGTCAAACGCCGCTTGTTGCTGTTTGAGGTAGTCGAGAGTTAGATATTGACCAAGATCAAAGATGAAAAATGCTGCCACTACGCCTGCGATGACGAGCAACAGCAATGTCTTGGGGCTGAGAAATTTCATTGGAGCCTCCTTGTCGGGCAATTTGCCCATGTTGTCAGTCGACAGGAGAAACCCCAAAACTAAACCCGCGTGACCGGGTAGGCGTTAACCTGACTGAATTATGACTAAACAGGTAGTCAATTGCAAGGGGAAAAGAATTTATTTTGTACAATGGGAAAATTCTAGCATAAAAATAGGCAAGAGCGAGTAATGAGACCGATGTCTCAAAGAGTGGGGTCAACTCCGAGATCGATCAGGGCACCGCGAGTCTGTCCGTAGTCACGGTGGTGGATCGCCTGCCAGCCGCAAGCACGGGCACCTTCGACATTTTCAAGACGGTCGTCAATAAAGACGACCTCTTCGGGGGTGAAGCCGAAGCGTTCTTCGGCGGTTTTGTAGATGGCCGTGACCGGTTTCATCTGGCCGACCTCGAAGGAGGCAAAGGCATCTTTGCAGAAATCGGTCAGGGCAAAACGTTCTTGCAGGTAATCCCAGTGAATCTTGCCGGTATTGGAGATGATGTAAACTCCGACTTGAGTATGAAGCAGGCGAGCTAAACTCATCATCTGTGGTATCGGGGTGAAAATTCCGCACCAGGCATTTTTAAGTTCGATCTCTTCGAATGGCGCGCTGAGTAGGGCATTAATCCCGCGTAGAAACTCATCGGTTGAGATTTGTCCGTGTTCGTATTCGACCAGCCTGACTCGGTCAGCAAAATCCTCAATGTCACGGATCAAGGCTCCGCGCTTGCGTAGCATGGGTAAAAGTTGACTGTAAGAAAAATCAACCAGTACCTTACCAAGATCAAAGACAACATGTTTGATTTGCGACATCGCTGGTCCCGTTCAGTAGGTTGCTGTTATATCTCTCAGAATTTAAAAAACTATCGAATAGCCCGGCATTCCAGATAGAAACGTTTTTCGTCGGCCTCACCCATCGAGAACGTTTTACGGGGCAGGGCTCCGTCCACGATGATGGTGCGGAAAAAATTATTCTTCGAGATGGCAGGCAGATAGAATCCGGCATTATTGGCCTGTTTGCCGAGGTTGCTGACGGCCTCTTCGCCGTGGATATAATCGATGCGCGCCGATGGTTGCTCAGTCAGGTAATCGTCCAAAAAGGTCTGCAAGCTGGCAACATCCAGGGTCAATTGTGGATTTTTCAACTGACAATAGCCGTAGCGCCCGGCGAGGACCACACTGAACCCCTGTCCTTCATGCGGTGCTGATGCCAGCGCTTGTGCCTCTGTCAGGGTTGAACAGGGGGTGTAGACGAACTGTTCGCCACGTGCGTTGAACCAAAGCTCCATCTCTTGTAACAGATGCGCCGGATTTATATCGAAGAGCACCCGGTGAATCGCTTCAAACTCAAGTCCGGCATCGTGTAGATTGACCAGTTCGACCAATGCATAACGTGCCGGATGCTCCAAAATAGCTTCTTTGTCATCGGCTTCCAGCTTTAATTTCTCCCAGATCGCTTTGGCCGTAGCAAAACTATGGTTGCCGTCACCCATGGCGTAAAGCATGACCTCGCCATCAACCTGATAGCGATCACGGTAGTTCTGTGAATCGGCGAGTTTGCTCAGCGCACTGGTGATCTGCTCGATTTGTTGCGACTTATTAATCCGGTATCCCTTGATATGTCCGCCTCCCGCCAACAGCTCGAAATCGTAGAGCGACTCGGGGTTGCTGTCGAACAGCGGCTCGATCACGGTGCGCTCTGGATCATCGATCAGGACCATGATGTGCGGAAGTTCGATCGGTGCATTCTCACGGACCTTGATCCGCGGCGGCAGTCGGTCGAGGATTGTCCCCTCGGTCGCTCGAATCAGTGAGGTTGCGCCCTTGTTGTAGTCGTATTGTTCAAGATCGAGGGCGACCATCAGACCTTTGCGCGACTCGACTTCACAGGTTTTGCGATCTACCAGCACAAAGCCGTTCGGCTGCTCACTCAGGCTACCATCGGCCAGATATCTCTCCATGGATTGATTGATAGCAGCTATACGTGCCTCACCGTCTGTATCTTCAAGATAGACCTCGGGGAAGATCAAGTTGAGTGTCGAAGGTTTGCCTGTCGTTTCGGTATTCAATTGTTGCCAGTAGTTCTCATCCGAAGTGTATTGATCGCAAGCGATTACCGACCAGTTGCGCATGTCTGTTTCGACTTTTGGTAACAGGATTTTCGGTACTTGTAAGCCGATGGCGGGATAGTTCATCAGATTCTGATCCTTTGGTTTCAGGCCTATGAAAGAGTTAACTTATCTAACATGTTTTTATCAATTTGAGAACCGCTGGCCTGTAATTATGTGGTTCAGGGCAGAGTCAGGAATTTTAGTTGTAGTTCCGTTGCGCGAATTGAGCAAGAAAATGTGCTTGATGCGTAGTGGGTGGTATTTCACGGTAAACCCGTTGTGAATAGCTTTTGAAATGATACAGTTTGAGTGTCTGGATTCTATGTGTCATCCGTCTTAAACAGAAGGAATTGGGGATGTCTCAAATACGGATTATGGTTGTAGTGGACGAATCGGCCACTTTGATGGATGAACTGTCAATTTTGCCGAAGCCTGACTATCTACTTGTCGGATCGGCATTTAGCGGTGAAGCTGCCATCGAGTTGGCAGGAAGGGAACACCCGGATCTTGTTCTTATCGATATTTCCCCTGATAAGAATATGGATGGTATTGGGGCTGCCAGAATTATTAGCGAACAGCACCATATCCCGGTTCTTTTTGTAGCTGCTCTCAAGGATGAGCCTCTGGTTGCCAGAGCACAAAAAACAGGTGAATTCGGTCTTGTCACCAAACCCTTCGATCGAACAAATATATCCAATGCTATTCGGCTGACACTGCTTCAGTATGGAATGAAAAAGGAGCTACATGAAAGTGAGGAACGCTTTCGGATTTTTGCCGAACACACCCACGATTGGGAGTATTGGCTCAGCCCAAAGCGCAAGCCCGTCTACCACTCGCCTTCTTGCCTGCGCATAACGGGCTACACTGCCGACGAATTTATGGACAATCCTGACCTGCTGGTCGAAATTGTCCACCCTGAGGACACAGATATAGTCAAAGAACATATCCTGAAGGCCTGTGCCACAAGCTGGAGTGCTGCCGACATTGATTTTCGGATCCTGACCCGTCAGGGTGAGGTGCGTTGGATCAATCATGTCTGTCAACCGGTCGATAATAAGGCAGGTAGATTCCGTGGGCGACGAGCTGGCAATCGCGATATTACCGACCGTAAACAATTAGAAATTAAACTTGAACATATGGCCATCCATGATGGATTGACCGGGCTTCCAAACCGTGAACTACTGGTTGATCGTCTGGAGCATGCCATCGCATCTGCGAGTCGGAAAAAGGGCAGGATGGCTGTTTTGTTTATAGATATCGATAATTTTAAAGCGATCAATGATAATTATGGTCATAAGGCCGGTGACCTGGCGCTCAAAGAGGTGGCGGATCGGGTTTTGGCGTCCGTGCGCCACTCGGATACCGTTGCGCGTTTTGGTGGTGATGAGTTTGTCGTGGTCTTATCTGAGGTGACTGCGCCAGAAGATGCAATAACCTTTGCCCAGAAAATCTCTCAGGTGCTGGCGGCAGATTTTGTGAGCGATGGACAGGGCATTATTATCCGGGCAAGTATCGGTGGTGCAATTTTCCCGGAGCATGGAGAAACTTCGGGACAGCTTATAGCCAGGGCTGATGCCGCGATGTATAAGGTCAAGTTGACCGGGAAGCAAGGCGTAGAAATGGCCTCCCTTTAAGTAAGAGAGGCCATTGTAATCCCTCGGGGAAAATTGACTCTTCCTGAACTCAGAGTTTGCTAGTCAAGTGTTTTCTCTCCCCGGGAGCACCAGGTTCAAGAGCACGCCAACCACACCAGCCAGACCAATCCCGCCTAATTTAACAACAGTCAGGTCGAAGTTCATCCCACCGATGCCGAAAACCAGAATTACCGCCACAATGGTCAGGTTACGTGGATGCATCAGGTCGGTGCCAGCTTTGACCAGAATGTTGATTCCGATAACCGCAATAGCGCCGAACAGCAGTACCATGATGCCGCCCATAATGGGGACAGGGATGCTCCCCAGAAATCCGCCAAGTTTACCGATAAAGGCCAGTACAATTGCAGTTATCGCGGCCCAGGTCATGATCGCAGGGTTAAAAGAGCGGGTCAGGGCGACCGCACCCGAAACTTCGGAGTAGGTGGTGTTCGGAGGGCCGCCGAGCATGGCGGCGAAACTGGTGGCAATACCATCGCCGAGCAGGGTTTTATGGATGCCCGGATCTTTGACGTAGTCCTTGCCCGAGATGCCGCCGATGGCGAGTACATCGCCAAAATGTTCGATCGCTGGTGCAATGGCGACCGGGACAATAAAGAGGATTGCTTCCAGATTCCAGGTCGGTAGGGTAAAGCTGGGCATTGCCAACCAGGGGGCATCGACTACCGACTGTAGCGAAATCAATGTCGGGGCTGTCCAGTTTTTCAGGGTACCGGGGTCAAAGCTGGCCTGGACAGAACTTGAAATCCCTGAAATGTCGAGAAAGAGTGAACAGAGGTAGCCCGCGACGATACCACTGAGTATGGGTACCAGTTTAAACATCCCTTTGCCGAGTAAAGAGACGAGGACCGTAGTTGCGAGGGCAACACCGGCAATGATAAAAGCGGTGGTTTCTGGAACCAGCCAGGCCGAACCGTCGCCGGTGCGGCCAGAAGCCATATGGACAGCAACCGGGGCCAGAACCAGGCCGATGACCATGATCACTGGTCCGGTGACAATCGGCGGCAGGATCTTGTGCAGGATTTCAGAACCAAACACCTTGATCGCGAAGCTCATGGCTGCGTAGAGCAGGCCAGCTGCCATTAATCCACACATGGTGCCGGAGATACCCCACTGCTGTACGCCGTAGATGATTGGAGCGATAAAGGCAAAGCTTGAGGCGAGGAAAACCGGGACTTTGCCACGGGTAATCAGTTGGAAAATCAGAGTGCCTGCTCCGGCAGTGAAGAGGGCGACATTGGCATTCAACCCGGTTAACAGCGGCACCAGAACCAGTGCGCCGAATGCAACGAAAAGCATCTGGGCACCGAGCAGGCAATCTTTCAGACGAAAGACGTAGTCAGTCAGTGGTTTTTCTTGACTCATTGAGTAACCTCATCAGGGGAAACGTGGCAGAACATTAGGCGAAAAACGAAGGCGGTCGTTGTCGCTCCGAACGAAAAACTATTTGGTGCCGAAGATTTTATCTCCAGCATCACCGAGTCCGGGTAAAATATAGCCATTCTCATTGAGCCGCTCATCGATCGAAGCGACATAGATGTCGACGTCGGGATGAGCCTTGGTGACCCGTTCGAGGCCTTCGGGGACAGCGACCAGAAAAAGGCCGCGGATGCTGGTGCAACCATGATTCTTGAGCATACAGATACAGGCATCCAGCGATCCACCGGTTGCCAGCATCGGATCGAGGATCAGCGCAGTGCGATTTTCCATGTCGCTAGCCATCTTTTCAAAGTAGGTGACCGGTTCGAGGGTCTCTTCATTGCGGTAGAGACCGACAACGCTGACCTTGGCGCTGGGGATCAGGTCGAGAACTCCATTCATCATCCCGAGTCCGGCCCGCAGGATCGGTACTACGGTGATTTTTTTACCTTTGATCCGGTCAACTTCCACCGGCCCGTTCCAGGAGTTGATCATCTCTTTTTCTGTCTCAAGGTCCTGGGTCGCTTCATAGGTCAGCAGGCGCGCAACTTCAGATGCGAGTTCGCGAAAATGCTTGGTACTTATATCTGCCTGTCGCATCAGTCCCAATTTGTGCTTGACCAGCGGATGGTTGATCTCGAAAACGGCCATTGTCATCTCCCTGAATATTTTTTTGATAAGATTCAACAGCACCTTAGTCGTTCAAACAGTTGGTGGTCAAGATCGATATTATACTCGTCGTGAAATAGCTGGGATTTGGTGTGGTTAGATGTTCAAATGGCTGGATTGGCTACTTTTACATATGTGTATCAAGTCAGGTATGCTCCTGTGTTTTCAGGATGATAGGGCAAGGGTTATTTGAGGCATGATATCTGCTAGTAAGATTAATGGGCTGTCAGGGACTTTTTTGTTTAAATATTTTTTTATACTGTTGTTGCTCATGGTTGTTGGCTGTGCCTCGCCACTTGAGCGGGAAGTGAGACTGTCACCTGAGGGACCGCACGACCAGGTCGCTGATCGGGCAGCCTGTCTTGATTATGCTAAACTCTACGGCGTAATTAATCTGGGTCCGATGATGGGTGATGCCGCGCAGAATCAGCCCGATCGCCAGCGTCGTAATCGACTTTTTGTAATCTGCATGGAGGAGAAGGGCTATCGTTTTTAGTCGCTTCGTGAGGGGACAGGAGAATTTCAATATGAAATCCGTTGTTTATTTGTTGCTTGGAGTCCTCATTCTTGTTGGCTGTGCCAAGCCACCTGAGCAGGTCTATAACCATCCGAAGACTGGTCAGGAATATCTTACTGCGCATGTCGATGAATGCGGTGAGATCGCTGACAAATTCGGCGTTATCAACATGAGCCCTGTGCATCAGTATCCAATGCTCGATATGAAAGATTGCTTTCAGCGCGAAAAAGTTTTTGAATATTGCATGAGAAAAAAGGGTTACGAACAGGGCGATTTGATCGCAATTATCATTGATGAGAACAATACCACGATCAATCTTTCCGATTCCATCCTGGCGGTCGGAGAAACCTCGCAAGTGACGATCTCCTTCAGTAGCGCGGTTGGTGGCTTGGAAAACAGTGATCTGACCGTTGAAAACGGCAGCTTGACAGGAATTGGTACTGCCGATGGTGGCGTAACCTGGACGGCGATATTCACCCCGACTCCTGGAGTCGAAGATTCCAATAACGTCATCAGTTTGAATAATGCCGGGGTCATCGACTCTGTCAGTAACTTAGGTACAGGTATCACCGTTTCCAACAGCTATGCCATCGACACCCTGCGTCCGATGGTTGCGATCAGAATTGTCGAGACCGCTTTGGGTGACGGTTTTGGCAACTACGCCGGCGGTAGCCCCAACAACTCACTGGTCACCTTTACTTTTAGTGAGGCCCCGTTCAATTTTGTGAAGAACGATATCTTCGTTGCTAACGGCACGCTTGGCAAGCTGGTAAGGGATGACTCGACCCATTACCACGCGATCTTTACCGCCGCCAAAGATTTTATCGGAAAAGGTTCTGTCACGGTTGATGCGACCAAATTCACCGATGTGGCGAGTAACGATAATCCTGCCGCAGCGCCTGCTATTGTTGCTATCGACACCCTGCGCCCGACGATCACCGCCTCCCTGGATAGTGCTGACAGCCATCTGCGCTGAGCTTCGGCGAAGGGAGGGGCAATTTGAGCTGCTCCGGAAATTAGTCGGTAGACTTTAAATAGGGTGTTCAGTCTCCAGCAGACTTAAGCTATAGTAGTCGGCCCAACAGATTATGTTGGGCCGACTATTTTTATTATTACTCAATTTGTAGAGAAGGACCAGTCCCTTGAGTCACAGCTTGCCCAAAGAGATCGCCAAACGCCGCACCTTCGGTATCATCAGTCACCCTGACGCCGGTAAAACCACCCTGACGGAAAAACTGTTGTTGTTTGGCGGCGCGATTCAGATGGCTGGTGCGGTCAAGTCGCGCAAGACCGATCGGCATGCCACCAGCGACTGGATGAGTATCGAGAAGGAGCGTGGTATCTCGGTCACCACCAGTGTGATGAAGTTCAATCACCATGATTATGAGATAAACCTGCTTGATACCCCCGGTCACCAGGACTTTTCCGAGGATACCTATCGCGTTTTGACGGCTGTCGACTCTGCCTTGATGGTGATCGATAGTGCTAAAGGGGTTGAGCCGCAGACCGAAAAACTCATGGAAGTCTGTCGTATGCGTAACACCCCGGTGCTGACTTTTATCAATAAGCTCGATCGTGAGGGGCTTGCTCCCCTCGACCTGTTGGCCGATATTGAGGATAAGTTGCAGATTGAATGTTCACCGCTCTCCTGGCCGATCGGCATGGGCAAGCGTTTCAAGGGGGTCTACAATCTCTACCGCAAGGAACTCAATCTGTTTACTCCCGGCTCCGGGCGCAGTGAAGAGCGTATTAAAATTGAAGATTTGAACGATCCACGGCTTGATGAGTTGCTTGGTAAACAGGCCGATGAACTGCGCGAGGATATTGAACTGCTAGTGGGGGCAGCCAACCCTTTAAGTCGTGAAGAGTATTTGAAAGCCAGCCAGAGCCCGGTCTTTTTCGGTAGCGCGATCAACAATTTCGGGGTCGAAGAGATGCTCGATGCCTTCTGTGAACTGGCTCCCGCCCCCGGCCCGCGTATGGCCCAGACGCGGGTGGTCGAGCCGAGTGAAGAGGCATTCTCTGGGTTCGTCTTTAAAATTCAGGCAAATATGGATCCGGCTCACCGCGACCGGATCGCTTTTTTGCGGATTTGTAGTGGTAAGTTCTCGCGCGGCATGAAGGTCCGTCATCATCGCATCGGTAAGGATGTTATCCTGTCGAATGCCACCATCTTCATGGCTCAGGATCGCGCCAACGTCGAAGAGGCCTACCCCGGTGATATCATCGGCCTGCACAATCATGGCACCATCAAGATTGGTGACACTTTCACCCAGAAAGAAGAGCTGAAGTTTACCGGTATTCCCAACTTTGCTCCCGAGCATTTCCGGCGGGTGCGGCTCAAGGATCCGCTCAAGTCAAAACAACTGCAGAAGGGCTTGTTTCAGCTTGCTGAAGAGGGGGCCGTTCAAGTTTTTAAACCCCTTTCCGGTTCTGAATTCATTTTGGGGGCGGTTGGAGTCTTGCAGTTTGAAGTGACCATGGAGCGGCTCAAGTCTGAATACAACGTAGCAGCTGTTTACGAAGGGGTAAACTACACCACCGCGCGCTGGATTCAGTGTGATGATAAGAAATTATTGGCAGATTTTCAGAAGAAGCATATGAATGATCTCTCAGGGGACGCTGAAGGGCATTTGACTTATCTGGCCGCCAGCGAATGGCGCCTCGGACATACGATCGAAGAATGGGAAGGGGTCACTTTTCTGAAGACCCGCGAGCATAGTTGAGCGATCCGTTTGGCGATCTGCATTTTATGCTAGAATCTGTTGGAGATGTTTTTTTACTACATATTACGGAGAAGATAAAATGCAGACAAGACGACTGAGTATTGTTTTTTTTATGGTTTTGATCCTGATCCTTGCAGGTTGTATTCAGCCGAATGATCCGAATAAACATACGAAACAGAAGGCAGGTATCGGGGCCGCAGTCGGGGCCGTTGCCGGGGCGATAATCGGCTATCAGAATGATCACTCGGGCGGCGCTCTTAAAGGCGCATTGATCGGTGGTGCTGCGGGTGGTGCTTTAGGGGCTGGTGCCGGATATTATATGGATAAACAACAAGCCGAGTTTGAACAACAACTGGCTTCTGAGCGCCAGGCAAATCAAATTGAAGTTGAGCGTCTGCAGAATGAAAATTTGAAGATTACGATGAACTCCGAAGTCTCATTCGACTTTAATTCATCGCGGCTTCAACCGGCTTTTGAGCGTAGTCTCGAAAAGGTGTCTGGAATCCTCAATCGTTATCCGCGGACCAGCATCCAAATTATTGGCCATACCGACAACGTCGGATCTGAGGTCTATAATCAGCAGCTTTCCGAAAAACGCGCCAAAGCCGTTGGTGTTGCCCTGGAAGCGCGTGGAGTCTTCAGGGGTCGAATCGTTACCAGTGGCCGTGGCGAATTTGAACCGCGTACGACAAACGGTACCGAAGCAGGTCGTCAGCTGAATCGGCGGGTTGAGATGCTGATTGTTCCGGATGGGGATATTCAATAAAATCTTCTTGAGTTTCCGGCAGTAACAAACGAAAGAGCCCTGGCAACACTGCCGGGGCTCTTTTCAGTTATGCTTGAATTGTTTGACACTGGCCTTAAAAGAGGGCCTGGCAGCCTGTCGGGCTTTCCATAAACCGGCTGCAAATTCGTTCATTTGGCCCAGATTCCCGCTCCTTTTTGCCCCATAGCTATGGCTATGAGCCTGCAGACGAGCGAAAACCTGGCCTCAAACGCTCAAATTTTCGCTTCGGTCCGGCAAGTCCGACAGACTGCTAGAACTGCCAGAAGGCAATGTTTCTTTGCCTTTGGTCGCTGTGTTAGAGTTGCAACTCTTTTTGGTGTGAATAGAATATGGAGAGATATACATAAGATGCTAAAACGACTACCCATAAAAATTATCCTGGCTGAAAGCAAGCCTGCCCCGCTTGTTAAAGTATGCGGATGGGTACGATCAGTGCGCCGTGGTAAAGAGGTTTCATTTATCGCTCTGAACGACGGTAGTTGTTTTGCCTCGTTGCAACTCGTGGTTGAGCCGCAGTTATTGGATGTACTCCCGGCAGGTCTGGGAACCGGGGCCTGCTTGAGTGTCGTTGGTGAACTGATTGCCTCTCCGGCAGAGGGGCAGCAGTGGGAACTTCAGGTGACTGAGATTGAACTGCTCGGCGGGGTAGATGAGTCGTTTCCGCTGCAGAAAAAACGGCATAGCTTCGAGTTCCTGCGCAGCATCGCGCATCTGCGTCCTCGCTCAAACAGCTTCGGTGCAGTGTTCAGAATGCGCAGCGCACTCTCCTTTGCCGTTCACCAGTATTTCCAGCAACGCAACTTTGTTCATGTCCATACCCCGATCATTACCACAAATGACTGTGAGGGTGCCGGTGAAATGTTCCGGGTGACGACCCTCGATCCGCAAAAGCCACCGTTGAAAGATGGTCAGATTGACTGGACTCAGGATTTCTTCGGCGACAGCACAGGATTGACAGTCAGCGGCCAGTTGCAAGGCGAGCTGTTTGCTACTGCTTTTTCCGATATCTACACCTTCGGTCCGACCTTTCGCGCTGAAAATTCCAATACCAGTCGCCATGTTTCAGAGTTCTGGATGATCGAGCCGGAGAGGGCTTTCTGCGACTTGGCTGGCAACTGTGACCTGGCTGAAGACTTTCTCCGGCATATGGTCGGTTATGCCCTCGAACATTGTGCCGAAGATCTTGATTTCTTCGACCAGCGTATCGAAAAAGGTCTTATCAAGAAATTGCAGAGTCTGCATAAGGCCGAATTCCATCGGGTCAGCTATACCGAGACCGTTGATCAGCTCCAGAAATCCGGGCAGAAATTTGAATTCAAGGTTGAGTGGGGGAGTGACCTGCAGTCGGAGCATGAACGCTTCTTGACCGAGCAGATTTACTCCGGTCCGGTTTTTGTTACCGATTTTCCTAAAGGAATCAAGGCTTTCTACATGCGCGACAACGATGATGGTAAGACCGTTGCCGCAATGGACCTGCTGGTTCCCCGGGTCGGCGAGATTATCGGCGGAAGTCAGCGCGAAGAACGGCTGGACCGGTTACAGCAGAAAATGACCGCGCACGGGATTGCTGAAGGTGAACTCGACTGGTATCTCGATATCCGCCGCTGGGGAAGCTGCCCTCATGCCGGTTTCGGCCTCGGCTTTGAGCGTCTGCTGATGTATCTGACCGGCATGGAAAATATCCGCGACGTTATTCCCTTTCCGCGGACTCCCGGCCATGCAGACTTCTAGGCTGCTGCGGTCGCTCTGCCTGCTGCCGATCCTGTTGCTCTGTATCATCGGACTGGCGCAGGCTGAAGAAGACTCTGTCACTGACGAGCGTAGCCTGGTGCTTGGCGGAGATCACAACTACCCTCCTTACGAATATCTGGATCAATTTGGGTTTCCGGCTGGCTACAATGTCGAGCTGTCGAAGGCGATTGCGAAGGTGATGGGGATGGAGATCAGCATCCGCCTTAACGACTGGGGACAGGTCCGCCGCGCTTTGAGAAAAGGTGAAGTCGATCTGTTGATGGGGATGGCACATACTGAGGAGCGGCTTTCAGAGGTCGATTTTTCCAGTCCTCACGCTAAAGTTCATCAGTCGATCTGGGTGCGTAAAGGGAATATGACCATCCGTTCGAAGGCTGACTTGGTCGGTAAAGAGGTTGTTGTCATGAAGGGGAGCGTCATGCACGATTACATGCTTGAGCATGAAATCGTCGCTAACCTTTTCCTGGTAACGACCCTGACCGATGCCCTGACGTTGCTTGCTTCGGGGCAACATGATTGTGCGCTGGTCGCAAAATTGCCCGGTGAATATCTGCTTAGTGAATTGAACCTGACCAATATTCATCCCATCGCGCGGCCACTGGTTGCCCAAAATTACGGTTTTGCAGTTAAGAAGGGGAGACTTTCTCTCCTCGCCCGCTTCAACGAAGGGCTTTCGCTACTCAAAAAATCGGGGGAGTATGGGCAGATTCGTGAAAAATGGCTCGGCGTTTTGCAACCTGAAGGGGTCCCCGGTATCGTCATCGTGCGTTACGGCGCGCTGGTGGTTGGTCCCCTTCTTCTAGTGTTGGTGCTTATTTCACTTTGGTCGCGTACTTTGCGTAAGCAGGTGGCATTACGCACCGGAGAGTTGGAGGCGGAAATCATCGAGCGTAAACGGGCTGCTGATGAGCTACAGGTGCGTCAGAAACAGTTGTTGCATGCCGACAAGATGAGTTCATTGGGGATTCTTACCTCGGGGGTGGCGCACGAGATTAACAACCCCAACGGTCTGATTCAGCTTAATCTTTCCCAGCTCAATAAGTCCTGGCCCGATGCTGTGGAAATCCTCGAAGAACATTACCTGCGGCATGGAGACTTTAAACTCGGGTGGTTCAATTATTCGCGTATGCGTGAAGAGATTCCGCAGATGCTTGATGAGATGATCGACAGTTCTCACAAAATTAAACGGATCGTCGAAGATCTGAAAGACTTCGCTCGGCGTAATGATTCTGGCTATAACGACTCTGTTGAGTTTGCCGGGGTCATCAAAGCCGCGCTACGTTTGGCTGATAATCAGTTGCGTAAATCGACGAATTGTTTTTCGGTTGAGTTTGCCGACGATCTTCCCCCATTTCGAGGGAATGGTCATCGTATTGAGCAGGTTGTCGTCAATTTGATTCTCAACGCCTGTCAGGCGCTGACCTCAAGTCAGCAGGCGATCCATTTGCGAACCGGCCAACTTCCAGAGGGGATGGTCTATCTGACTGTTGAGGATGAAGGTTGTGGTATGGAATCTGATCTTCTCGAACGGATAACCGATCCTTTTTTTACCACCAGGCGCGAGAGCGGTGGCACGGGTCTAGGTCTGTCGGTCTCGGATGGCATCGTCAAGGATCATCAGGGTCGCCTGGAGTTTAGCTCTGAGCCCGGACACGGGATGAGGGTCAGGTTGTTGTTGCCAATTTATCAGGAGAACGATGATGAATAGAAAGGCTCTTTATCCTGCCTTTGGAGTGTTGCTAGTTGACGATGAACTGCCATGGTTGAAGCGTTTAAGTATGACCCTCGAAGGGCCGGGTGCGATCAATAACCTGATTCAGTGTTCTGACAGTCGGCAGGTCATGGATCTCATCGCCGCGCAGAAGATCGGCGTTGTGGTTCTGGATCTGACCATGCCGCATCTCTCAGGAGAGCAGCTTCTTGAGCAAATTGTTGCCGAACACCCGCAGATCAGGGTGGTCATCCTCAGCGGTATGAACCAGTTGGAAACTGCCGTGCATTGCATGCGGCAGGGTGCCTTCGACTATTTCGTTAAGACCGTCGATGAGGGTCGCCTGGTCGATGGGGTACTTCGCGCGGTGCGGATGGTTGAGCTCGAGCAGGAAAACCACGTTATGCGGCAGAATTTTTTCCAGGATCAACCCGAATCTCACGAGGCTTTTGCATCGATTATTACGGCCAGTCCAGTACTGCGCAAGGTTTTTAAATATGTCGAAGCCGTGGCCCCGAGCCGTCAGCCAATTCTGATTACTGGCGAAAGTGGTGTCGGCAAAGAGCTGATTGCCAAGGCAATTCATCAACTCAGCCGCAGCAATGGCCCACTGGTTTCGGTTAACGTCGCCGGTCTTGATGATAATCATTTTTCGGACACTCTGTTCGGCCACCTGCGCGGCGCTTTTACCGGCGCCGACTCTCGACGCAACGGAATTATTGAGCAGGCCGCCGAAGGGACCTTGTTTCTTGATGAGATCGGTGATTTGAGTCCAGCTTCGCAGGTTAAACTGCTGCGCTTGTTGCAAGAGGGTGAGTACTATCCGTTGGGTAGTGATCAACCGAAACAGATGAGCGCACGGGTGGTGGTGTCGACTCACCGGAATCTCGAGGCCCGGATGGCGAGTGGCGAGTTCCGGCGTGATCTCTACTATCGATTACTCTCTCACCATGTCCAGATTCCTCCACTTCGCCACCGCAAGGAGGATCTGCCATTACTCCTCGATCATTTTCTGGAGAAAGCAGCTTGTCAGCTTGACAAAAAGAAACCGACCCCGCCGCCCGAGTTAGCGATGCTACTGACGACTTATGGCTTTCCCGGCAATATTCGTGAGTTGGAGGCGATGATTCACGACGCGGTCAGTCTGCACGAGGGGCGGATACTCTCAATGAAGAGCTTTGTTGAACGGATCGGCCAGCAGAAATTGGACGAGCATGTGCCGAACCTTAGCGCGGGGGAGAATCCCTTCAGTGGATTAGGAGAGCTGCCGAGCCTGCAACAAGCAGGGCAGTTACTGGTAGATGATGCCATGCGTCGGGCAGAGGGGAACCAGAGTATCGCATCCAGACTGCTGGGAATTTCACAGCCAGCGTTGAGCAAGCGGTTGAAGAAATAAAGTCAGTCGCGGTGGCCATGAATGCCTATAACTAAAGTTATAACTATGTTAAAGGTTATAGTTCTCGCAAGTCCCTGTTCTTTAATGAGAAATAAGGCCTGACAAATAGAAAGACCCTTCTTCGGTTATACCCTTAGAGTCTCCTGACCATTCCCTTTTTGGGGTGAAACACCTTTATATAAGTGCCTTTGCAGGCAGTGCTTAAATCTGGCACCCACCTTGCTATCTCTTTCTTTTAAGCTAGACTTACTCACCTTGGGACTCTGCATTGAGGCAGGCTTCCTACCCATAATACAGTTACGAGGAGGAACCAAAAATGAAGAGAATGCTGTTTTCTTTGCTGATGCTGGCTGTGGCCGTTGCTTTTGTACCGGCGCCTGAGGCTCAAGCCGAGACCCAGTTCGTTACCATCGGCACCGGTGGTGTTACCGGAGTTTACTACCCGACCGGTGGTTCGATTTGCCGCCTGGTCAACAAGACCAGAAAAGAGCATGGCATTCGCTGTTCGGTCGAGAGTACCGGCGGTTCGGTTTATAACCTGAACACCATCAGAGCCGGCGAGTTGGATATGGGTGTCGCTCAGTCCGATTGGCAGTATCATGCCTATAACGGCACCAGTAAGTTTGCCAAGCAGGGCGCCAACAAAGATCTGCGCGCTGTTTTTTCGGTTCACCCCGAGCCCTTCACCGTTGTTGCGCGTAAAGATTCCGGGATTAAGAACTTCATGGATCTCAAGGGTAAGCGGGTTAATATCGGTAACCCGGGCTCCGGTCAGCGCGGCACCATGGAAGTTCTAATGGGTGCTCTAGGTTGGTCCAAGGGTGACTTCAAACTGGCATCCGAATTGAAATCCTCCGAGCAGTCCAGTGCCCTGTGTGACAACAAGATCGACGCTATCGTCTTCACCGTTGGTCACCCAAGCGGTTCGATCAAGGAAGCGACCACCTCCTGTGATTCCGTTATGGTCAATGTCACCGGTCCTGCGGTTGACAAGCTGGTCAACGACGCTGACTACTATCGCACCGCCACCATCCCGGGCGGCATGTATCGTGGTACCGCCACCGACACCCAGACTTTCGGTGTCGGAGCAACCTTCGTCTCTTCAACCAAGGTTCCTGAGAACGTTATCTACAATGTTGTCAAGGCTGTTTTCGAAAACTTCGATGATTTCAAGAAACTTCACCCGGCTTTCGCCAACCTGAAGAAAGAGGAAATGATCAAGGATGGCCTTTCTGCCCCGTTGCACAAAGGCGCAGTCAAATATTATAAAGAAGCAGGTCTGATGTAATCCTGCCCTGATATGTCAGAAAAAATGCACCGCCGCAACGCGGCGGTGCATTTTTTTCATCTCAAATCGGCATTTTGTAGCCGTTGTGCAAATCATTAGATAGAGACACTCGTTGAATGGGACAGATCCACCGTCGCCACGCAGAAGGGTTTTGCCATGACCGAAGCAACCGAAAATATCAAGTCTGATGATGAACTCCAGGAGATGATTGCTGAAACGGAGTCTGGTGCGCGAAATCCGACGGGGGCATTCCCTAAAAAAGTTCTGTTTTTTATCCCGCTTATCTGGACGCTGTTCCAGCTCTGGTATGCCTCGCCACTCCCTTTTCTGTTTAATTTCTTTGTCCTGAATGACACCGAGGCACGTGCGATTCACCTGGCTTTTGCGATTTTCCTCTCCTTTACTGCGTTTCCGACATTCAAGAAATCACCAAAAACGTATATTCCTGTGCAGGATTGGCTGCTTGGTCTGCTCGGCGCCTTCTGCTCAGCTTATCTATATATCTTCTATACGTCCCTCGCGGATCGTCCCGGCATACCGAATCAGATCGACCTGATCGTTGGGGTTGTCGGCTTAATTCTGTTGCTGGAAGCGACCCGTCGGGCTCTGGGCCCCCCATTGATGGTTGTAGCGGCGATCTTTATTCTCTACTCCTTTGGCGGACAATTTATGCCGGAGGTTATCGCGCATAAGGGGGCCAGTTTATCCAAGGGGATGTCCCATTACTGGTTGGGTACTGAAGGCGTTTTCGGTGTGGCGTTGGGGGTTTCCAACGGCATGGTTTTTATGTTCGTGCTGTTCGGGGCCTTGCTCGAAGCTGCAGGGGCGGGTAACTATTTTATCCGCACCTCTTTTGCGGCGCTTGGACACTTAAAGGGTGGCCCGGCCAAGGCGGCGGTGGTCTCATCCGGCTTGACCGGTCTGGTCTCTGGCTCCTCGATCGCCAACGTGGTGACCACCGGAACCTTTACCATTCCGTTGATGAAAAAGGTCGGTTTCAGCGCGGAAAAAGCAGGTGCGATTGAGGTCGCCTGCTCCACCAACGGACAGTTGATGCCGCCGGTCATGGGTGCGGCTGCCTTCTTGATGGTTGAGTATGTCGGCATTACCTATATCGAAGTTATTAAGCATGCGTTTTTGCCGGCAATCATCTCCTATATTGCCCTGGTATATATCGTCCATCTCGAGGCCTGTAAGATGGGTCTGAAGGGGATGAAGAAAACTGTCACCACCACCGCCGCGCAACGCTTGTTCTCCTTTGTCTTTTCAATCCTCTTCTTGATCATTGTCGGCGGAGTGACCTATTACGGCCTCGGCTGGATCAAGGATGTTGCCGGCGCTGCGACGATCTATATCGTTGGAGTGCTGCTGGCAGCTGCTTATCTGTTTCTGTTGTGGTATGCCTGTAAGGTTCCGGAACTGGAGGTCTCCCACGAGATCAAGGAGTTGCCCCATCTCGGCAGGACCGCGCAGTCCGGTTATTATTTTTTGTTACCGATCGTGGTGCTGATGTGGTGCCTGGTGGTGGAACGCCTGTCGCCGGCTCTGTCGGCTTACTGGTCAACGATGTTGATGATCTTTATTCTGCTGACTCAGCGGCCCTTGAAAGGTGTCTTCCGTAAGGCGCAGGGCATTGACTTTCACTTTAAAGCCGGTTTTATGGATCTGATCAACGGCAGTGTTGCCGGGGCGCGGAACATGATCGGCATCGGTGTCGCTACCGCCGCCGCCGGTATCGTGGTCGGGACCGTGACCCTGACCGGTATCGGTCTGGTCATGACTGAGTTCGTTGAGTACATTTCCGGTGGTAATCTGATGCTGATCCTGTTTTTCACCGCCGTTATCAGTCTGATCCTCGGTATGGGGTTACCGACTACCGCCAACTATATCGTCGTCTCAACCCTGATGGCCCCGGTCATCGTCGATCTGGCCGCACAGAACGGCTTGGTTGTCCCGTTGATCGCGGTCCATCTGTTCGTCTTCTACTTCGGTATTCTCGCCGATGACACGCCGCCGGTCGGGCTGGCGGCTTTTGCCGCCGCCGGGATCTCGGGCGGGGATCCGATCAAGACCGGCATCCAGGGCTTCACCTACGACATCCGCACTGCGGTGTTGCCCTTCATGTTCATCTTCAATACCCAGTTGCTGATGATCGGTATCGACCACTGGTACCATCTGGTGCTGGTGGTCGCCGGAGCGGTTCTGGCTATGCTCGCCTTTGCCGCCGGGACCCAGGGGTATTTCCTGACAAAATGCCGGGTCTGGGAGACGGTCGGCCTGTTGCTGATCGCGCTGATCCTGTTCCGTCCCGGGATCGTCTGGGATGAATTTTATCCACCCCTGACCCAGGAGCCGCCAGCACAACTCGAAACCTGGATTGGTGAGATGGAGCCGGGCTCTTCCTTGCGCTTAATGCTCAAGGGGGAGAAAATGAGTGGTAAGGAGTTTACCAAAACCATCATGCTGACCATCGGTGATGAGGCAACCGGCGCCGAGCGCTTGATTGGGGTTGGGATCGAAACGCGCCTCGAAGAAGGCAAGGTTCTGATTGAAAATGTCGCTTTTTCCAGCCCGGCTGAAAAAGCGGGGATCGATTTTGATCAGGAGATTCTGAATATTCAGGTGCCGACTAAGCGTCCACCCAAAGAGCTTATGTATGTTCCGACGCTGTTTTTGTACGGTTTTATCTGGTGGGTTCAGGCCCGTAGAAAAAAAGAAGAAGAGACTCTCGTTGCCTGATTGAGTTGAAAGGGAGAATGACATGTCGATTAATTTAAAACGTATTCTTGTTGCCAAAGATTTAAGCAAAGAGTCTTCAAATGTCATCCGTTATGCACTCGAGCTTGGCGTGAAATTCGATGCTCAGGTGCATATTCTGCATGTCATGCCGACAGTGGACACCGCAGTGCTCAATATGGTTGCTCTGGCAATGGGCCCGGACCAACTGGCAAAATTGAATGCAACCAACGAGGCGAGCCTGGCGGAACAGACCCGCGAACAGCTTGACGTGATTCTGCGCGGCGAAACCGAGTTGATGAAGGCTGATCTGGAACATTCTCCACAGATAGAAGTACACCATGGCGAGCCCGTACCGATGATTTTAAGCGTTGCAGACCGTCTGGACGTTGATATGATCGTTCTGGGCAGTCACAGTAAAGGGCGATTGCATTATGCCTTTTTAGGCAGCGTGGCAGAAAAAATTCTGCGTAAATCACACCGGGTTGTGGTGACTGTTCCGCCACTCGTGGGTCACTGAATTTATGAGAGTTCTTCCCTGCCTAAAGGACAAAAGAGTTCTTACGGCAAGGCTGGATAAATGTTACGGCTTTTTGTACTGGGCCTGCAGGGTTCAGTTTGATTGATCAAGAAACCCGTTTTCGAGTATGTCTTGAAACGGGTTTCTTTTGTATTTTTTTGAATTATTGGGCATGAATATTCTTTGAAGTTCTTCAGTTCCATCCATAGGCTTTTCGATATCAAAGAGGATATCTAATGACTGAGACAGAAAAATCGCGTTGGTTTCGCCAAGTTTCAAAATCGATTACGGCCCGCTGTCTGGATGCGGGGGCTAACCTGCAGTGGATACAGGAGCAGATGCATGCCTATCTGTCGGTGACCATGCATGACGAGGCCGAAGCGATCGGCTCGCTGGCGATTCAATTGCCCTATCTGAAACGCAACAAGCGCCTCGTATTGCGCGATACGGACAAAACTTTGATCCTGGCCCGGCTGAATCAGCCGGGTTCTCTTTATCAGACCCTTCGCCTGCTGCGGGAACGTGAAATCTCTTATGCGCAATTCACGCATTCTTACGGACCGATTCCCGGTATAGGCGAAGAACTTGAATTGCAGCGTTTCGAGTTTGACCGGCGTACGGCCGATGAGATAAATGCTGCTGGTCAGCCACGCATTCCGATGCGCTTGCAACGTGAAATCAAAAATGCCATTAAGGAACATTATCCGAAGTATGATTTTTCCCGTTTTGATAAAGAGATTCGCCTGCTCTGGATCAACAACGAGAACTATGTGCGCTTTTCTCCCGCGCGCCGTGTTGCCCAGATTCTATGGCTCTATCAACAAGCGGTCCAGAGTGGAGGAATCTATTTTGACGCAGAACCAGCAATAGAGCTTCAAGGCGAGCCCGAGTATCGAATCTTGTTCGCCGCCGGTAACCCACCCCAGCTCGATTTTCTGCAGCAGGTGATGGAGGTCTACCAGCGCCTCGGTCTCGGCATCAAGCGCGCCTACTGCCTGACCATTCATAATGGGACTCATCCCTATTTTCTCGGGACCTTTTATCTGCATGGAGAGGGGAACAAGCTGCTCGATAAGGATGGTTTCCTCTATAATCAACTCGAGCATGAACTCTTTAACACCCAGATCCTTTCTACCGTGGGCGATACCTATCGGCTTGTTACCGCCGGGCATCTGACTGGGGTCGATGCTTCGCTGGTCAACGCTTTCGTCGGTTTTTGTCATACCACTCTGGCGCACAACCAGCCTGATCGCTTCGATTATCAGGAGGTCGAAGCGGCCTTCGATGCCGATATTGAGATGACCCTGCGGCTGGTCGCCCTGTTCCGTTTGCGCTTCGAGCCGAATTTGCCAGGTCGCGATGAAAACTATGAGCGCGAGCTGACCGAGCTTTCGCGGGTGATCAGCGTTTACAACAGTGGCCACGCCTACCTGGATGCTATCCGACGCACAGTCTTCCGCTGTTGCCTGCTTTTTATCAGTCATACTCTGAAGACCAACTTCTTCGTCCCCCAAAAGCACGCGTTGGCCTTCCGTCTGGCACCGGGCTACCTCGATGAACTGGGGGCCGAACATACCTCCGATCTGCCGCCGGAACGCCCCTTTAGGGTGACCTTCTTCTTCGGTCGTCACGGCTGCGGCTATCACATCGGCTTCTCCGATATCGCCCGCGGTGGTTGGCGCACGGTGATGGCGAAAAACCGCGACGACTATATCGTCAGTGCCAATACTCTCTTCCGCGAGAACTACGTGCTGGCGCATACCCAGCATCTGAAGAATAAGGATATCTACGAGGGCGGTTCGAAGATGGTCGTCGCGCTCGATGCCGCCGATCTTGATAATCCCGAAACCGTCACCCGACGACTCTATAAACTGCAGTACGGCTTTATTCAGGCCTTTCTCGATATCTATGTCACCGAAGATGGTACTGCACGTGATAAACGGGTCGTCGATTATTACGGTGAGGATGAGCCGATCGAACTCGGCCCCGATGAGAACATGCACGATGAGATGGTCGAGCTGATCGCGCGAATTTCCGAGAAGCGCGGCTATATGCTCGGGGTTGGCGTGATATCTAGTAAGAAATTCGGGATCAACCACAAGGAGTACGGTGTGACCTCGACCGGGGTGATCCGTTTTGCCGAGATTACTCTAGAACACCTCGGTATCGATGCGCGCAAGGATCCCTTCAGCGTCAAAATTACCGGGGGACCGGGCGGTGATGTCGCCGGTAACGGCCTGCGGTTGTTGTTAGAACGTTGCCCGCAGGTGCAGATCCGTCTGATCCTCGACGGCAGCGGTGCCCTGGTCGATCCGGATGGTGCCGATCATGAGGCACTGAAACAGGTGGTGCTGAAGAGCGATATCGATCAGTTCGATCCGCAGGCTCTGCATGATGGTGGGATGCTGATTTTCCGCAGTCAGACCAAACGTGACGGCCTGCGTGTGCTCTATCGCAAGCTGACAAAGCGTAGTGATGAGCTGATCGAGGAATGGATCACCGTCGATGAGTTTTACCGTCTCTTCAATAACCTGATCTTCGAAGTCGAGGCCGATCTGTTTATCCCGGCCGGTGGACGTCCCGAGACGATTCATGCCGAAAACTGGCAGCAGTTTCTGTCGGATGGCAAGCCGAGCGCCAAGGCGATTATCGAGGGGGCCAACTCCTTTATTACCCCAGATGCGCGTGATCTGTTGCAGCAGGCCGGGGTGGTCATCATGCGCGATGCCTCGGCCAACAAGTGCGGCGTCATCTCCTCTTCCTACGAGATCATTGCCAACCTGCTGATGAATGAGAAGGAGTTCTTCGCCAATAAGGAGGAGTACGTCGGTGATGTGCTTGAGATCCTCGAAAAACGCGCCGCCGATGAAGCACGCCTGATCTTTAGACGATATGCCGAACTGGACGGCACGGTCAGTTATACCGATATCTCGGCTGCGCTCTCGAAAGAGATCAATGTTCACTATGCGCGGCTGTTCACTTATTTTCAACAGAACCCGAAACTGGGCAGCAAGCCGCTCTACCGCAAGGCCTTGCTGGCTCACCTGCCACGCCTGTTGCGGGAAAACCCGCGTTACCGCAAGCGGATCGGTCAACTGCCGCCCAAGTATCAAGCGGCTATTCTGGCGAGTGAAATTGCATCATCGATGGTCTATCAGGAAGATCGCGATGCCGAATACGAACAGGTTCTTAGTGGCCATTTGCAGCGCCACTTTGTTTAATTAATAGCTCAAAGGAAATCGAAACATGGGTCCCGATCCAATTCTTTCGCAACATCTTGAAGATCAGCAGCTGGCCGTCGGGCAGCAGGTTGTGGCGCGCTGGCATGACTATCGCGGGCGCTTTTCGGCGCGGGCGATTGTGGTGGTGCTTAAATCGCGTGCTGTAGTTGTTGAGCTGTTACGTGCGGCCGGAACACATCCCGCCGGGCATAGACTCGAACTGCCGAGGATCAGTGATTTTGATCACTGGGCCAGTGACTATGGGGTGAAACGGGCATAGGCTGAAATTGTTGAAAAGAGGGCCCTGCTTGAATTTGTCCCCTCTCCATGAGGGAGAGGGCTAGGGTGAGGGGGGAACTCACAAAATACCCCTCATCCGGCCTTTGGCCACCTTCTCCCTTATGGAGAAGGGTTGGGTTGATGATTACTTCAAATCAGGTTATGATTTGTACTTATGGATTGTTAGTGAAAGGTATGTCTCATGGCTTTTGACAGTTGGTTGATTTTCGCTTCGATTGCGCTGGTCGCATGCCTGACCCCAGGGCCGGCAGCGCTGCTGGTGTCGACGCACAGCGTTTCCTTCGGCACAAAATATTCTGTTGCCACCATGCTTGGGAACATAACCGGCCTGTTTTTTATGTCGCTGTTCTCGGTTCTGGGACTGAGTGCAGTCATTCTTCATTCGGCACCGATATTTATTACGGTGAAGCTGGTCGGGGCCTGTTATTTGATTTTCCTGGGGGTAAAACTCTGGCGCAAGGGGTTAGGCCTTAATACGATCCGCACCGCTGGCAAGAGCGAGGTTGCACGTCGGCCAAATATTATGAAGCTGTATGTCAATGGTCTGTTGGTGGCTCTCACCAACCCCAAAGCCATCGCCTTCACCACCGCACTCTTCCCGCAGTTTATTCAGCCCGATCGAGCGATGGTGCCGCAGTTCACCATCCTGATTCTGACCTTCATGTTCCTGTCGCTTCTCTGTCTGTTCGGCTTTGGGTTGATGGCGGAGAGGGCAAAGATGGGTTCTGCGCGGATTAAATTGCCCGGTTTTATGGACAAAGTGTTTGGTAGCGCTTTTGTCGGTTCCGGTGTCTTTCTTGCGACCGCAAGTCAGGAATAATCAGAAGGTAATAATGGCGCCTTGGACCCAGGCTTAAAGTGTTTGAAATACCCTCTCTGCAAATTGCTGAGAGGGTATTTTTTTAGCTCAAAACTCTTTAGGCAAGTGAAATTTGCTGTAAATCATATTCGAGACAACTATGCTGACACAGGGGGCGGCGGCTATAAGTCGATATCCTCTCCACCTGACGGCCGATTGAGGATATCGATGACCTCTTTCGCGACGAAAACTCTGTTGCGACGATATTCGTTTGTTCGAGCCAGTATCCCCATTTTCTCTAATTGCGCCAAGGCTGCGCTGGCCGATGGAAACGAAGTTTTTAATGCATCCTTGGCTTGGTGGACCGTCAAAACCGGGGTGCCAATCATGAGTTCCGGGAACTTGTGCAGGATAGAGTGGGATCTTAATCCAAGTTCGGATACCGACTTTTTCCACTTTACCAAGACCCTTTCTAGCGCAAGACCTGTTCTTATTGATTCCTGAGCTGCGGATTCCACACCAAGGGCAAAGAAACTAACCCAATCGGCCCACTCGTCTTTAAGCTGGACCCCAGCAAGCAAATCATAATACTCCCGCTGATTATCTTTCAGGTAGCCTGCCAGGTAAACCGGAGGATACCCCTCGGCCGCCAACATCAAAGGGAGTAAGATCCTACCTACCCGGCCGTTTCCATCAATGAAGGGGTGGATGCTCTCGAATTGTACATGCGCTATTGCCATCCGAATCACAATCGAGAGAACCTTTTGGTCCTCTTCTGAAGCGGAATACTGGAGCAATGTTTCCAGATCATCCATACAGGCAGGTACATGTGTGTGCGGTGGAGGGACAAGGCGGGCATTATAGATGTTTCCACCCCCTCCGATCCAGTTTTGCTTATCCCTGAACTGTCCGGGTGTCCCGCTGTAATCTACTCCGTTCATCAGGCGCGAGTGGATTTCCTTTATCAGGCAACCATCAATCGCTGGGGCTCCAGCCTCCCGAACCTTATTTAGTCCTTCCTCAAGTGCCACTACATAGTTTCTGGTGGCGCGGACATCTGGTGGCATTCCTGCATCACTACCCGTTGCCTCATAAGTCAGCAAATCGTTCATATCCGAACTGGTGCCTTCGATCTGACTGCTGCGCACTGCTTCGCGGCGATCAGCTGTCCTGGTAATGAGATCTGGATTGGGAAGTCGGGCTGATACCTCTTCCAGTAGGTCTAGTGCTTTATGGGCACGACTTAGCTTGTTCCTGTAGTCTCCCGTAAGTGCCAGTTTATGCGGTGTTGGTGGCGGGATAAGGGCCTGTGCGCCGGAATAGCCTTCAGCGGGGACGAGTAGTTTTTGGCGAGTTGGAGAGAGATCTTTTTTCCGCATATTAATAATCCAGTAACCTTAAATAAGATGATTTCTTGTTTAAGGTTACTGGAGAAAACTTAAATTAACAAGTATTGTATTTAAGTTTCCGGTGAGTGTCAGGGGTGTTGATGCCGGAGATCCGTTAACTCATTACAGATTACGCTAATGGCTCCTGCAGGTTACGATTTTAGATCATCGGCAACCGCGAAGGAGCAACCGGTCTTCTCCTTAACCAGCTCCAAACTCGATTCTGGCGCCAGTTCAATCAATTTCAGCCCTTTATCCGCATCAATCTCAAATACACCAAGATCGGTGACCAGCAGGTCGACGACATTTTTGCCGGTCAGCGGCAGGTTGCATTCTTCGAGGATCTTGGGCGAACCGTCCTTGGCGCAGTGGTCCATCATGATGATGATTTTTTTGACCCCGGAGACCAGGTCCATGGCACCACCGGGACCCTTGACCATGGAACCGGGGATCATCCAGTTGGCGAGATCTCCGCGAGCAGAGACCTGCATGGCGCCGAGGACCGAGAGGTCGATATGACCGCCGCGGATCATGGCGAAGGAGTCGGCGCTGTCGAAGTAACTGCTGCCCGGCTGTTCGCTGATGGTCTGTTTGCCGGCATTTATCAGGTCGGGGTCGAGATCTTCTTCGCTCGGGAAGGGGCCGATGCCGAGCAGGCCGTTTTCCGATTGCATGACTACCTGGATGTCGTCCGGCAGGTAGTTGGAGACCAGGGTCGGCATGCCGATCCCCAGGTTGGCGTACATGCCGTCGGCGAACTCCTTGGCTACGCGTTTGGCCATCCATTCGCGTTTGGGGCTGAAGCCTTTTAAGGTTGTGGCTCCGGCGATGGTGCGTTGTTCTATCGGCTTGGTTGGCGTCGGGTTGAGCAGGATGCGGTCGAAGTAGTTGCCGCTCAGGTGGATTTGATCGGGATCGAGGCTGCCGGTTTCGCAGATCTCTTCGACTTCGACCACGCAGATACGCCCCGCCTTGGCGCAGAGCGGATTGAAGTTGAGCGCGGTTTTGCGAAACTGCAGGTTGCCGCTTTTATCAGCGCGCCATGCTTTGATCACCGCAAGGTCGGTAACGATACTCTCTTCAAGTACATAGTCCTTGTCACCGAAGCTGGCCGTCGGTTTGTTCTCGGCTAGCAGGGTGCCGTAGCCGGTGCGGGTGTAGAAGGCCGGGATGCCTGCGCCGCCGGCGCGCAACTTCTCTGCCAGGGTCCCTTGGGGTGTCAGTTCCAGCTCCAGTTCACCGCTTAAATACTGCTGTTCGAAGAGGGCATTCTCGCCGACATAGGAAGAGATCATCTTTTTGATCTGCCGGGTCTGCAAGAGCAGCCCCAGACCGAAATCGTCAACCCCGGCATTGTTGCTGACCACGGTCAGCTCCCTGGCACCGCTGTCACGCAGGGCGATGATCAGCTGTTCGGGGATGCCGCAGAGGCCGAAGCCCCCGGCGGCAATGGTCATCTTGTCTTGGGTCAGCCCTTTTAAGGCTTCGCGGGCATCGGTGAAAACCGCTTTCATCTTAATCTCCAGCCTGGATACTAGGATAGTTTAGAGCAGGCTGTCATCGCACTTCGCGGCAGCCAAGTGCGATGACAGCAGATGCCTCTATTTCGACTGCTGCAGCCAATCACAAACCCGCTCGATGGCGGTCAGGACCTTTTCGCAGTATTGGCGCAGGAAGTCATCGTTCAGCTCCTGATCGGCCGGGACCTGTTCTGCCGCCGCCAGCGAACGCGCACCATCGAAATCGACGAAGGCGAGGCGCAGCGTCAACTCCTGCTCGGGGCGACCGAAGCAGCTGCCGGGCAGCATCGCAACCCCTGTTTCGTCGAGCAGACGCTGGCAGAGTTGTTCGCTGTTCTCTATGCCGCGCGCCTCAAGTTGGGGGCGCAGCGGTTCGAAATCGGGGAGCATGTAGAAGGCGCCGTCGGGACGGGCCACCTTCACGCCAGCATCAGATAGTGTTTGCCAGATCCAGCCGGACATAGAGCGCAGGATGCGGCGCGATTGCATCAGGTAGTATTCCAACTCGTCGCCACCCTTGAATGCGCTGACCGCTGCATACTGGATCGGGGCACTGGTCGAGGTGAAGGTCTCGCTGGCGACGACGGCCATTGCGTCGAGCAGCCAGTCGAGTTCGGCCGGAAAGGCGAAGGTGCCAAGTCGCCAGCCGCCGGCTCCAGCCCACTTACTCAAGCCGCTGGCGATGATGGTCCCCTCCGGGTAGTAACGTGCGATCGACTGGTGGTTTCCCTGATAATTCAGTTCGCCGTAGATCTCGTCGGAGAGCAGGATGATCTTGTATTTGCGCGCAGTCGCGGCCAGTTCCTGCAGCTGTTCGGTCGAATAGGAGCAGCCGGTCGGATTGTTCGGGTAGTTAAGGATGACGATCCGTGGCTTGGTCGGATCCTTGGCGCAGAGTTTTTCGAGTTCGCTTGATGTCAGCAACCAGTTGTTCTTGGCCTCGGTCTGCAGCCAGCGCACATGGCGGCCGATGATATGGGCCTGGGGCGCGTAGGAGACCCAGCTTGGGGTGGGGATGACAAGATCACCGTAGTAGACCAGCTGAAGGATGAACATCAGCTCCTTGGAGCCGGGGCCGATCAGGATATCCTCACTGCGAAGACTCAAGCCCTGGGTACGTCGATAGTAACCGGCGACCGCGTCGCAGAGGGCAGGCAAGCCCTTGACCGGCAGGTAATCTTTCTGGTGAGCGTTGGTCTGTAATTCTCTGACTATCGGTGCCGGAACCGGAAAGGGCGATTGGCCCAGGCCTAGTTTGAAGACCTGCTTTCCCTCGGCGAGCAGCTTGTTGCTCTGTTCGTTAATCCTCAGGGTCGCCGAGACCGGCAGCCCACGCACATTCAGGTTGAGATGAACCTCGTGTTGTCCATTAGGCATTTTCGTCATTCTCCTTCTTCATTCTCCTTCTTCATTCTCCTTCTTCATTCTCCTTCTTCATTCTCTTCGTAGAGGCGTGCGACCTTCTGGCCGGTTTCGTTGTAGTGTTCTCTTAAAGCCTGTTCCACCAGAGGGCGTTCTTTTTTGCGGAGTACACAGACCAACTCTTGATGGCGGTCACGAATCTCCTCCGGGGTATAGAGGCTGGCCCAGTGCTTGTAAAAGAGCAGATGCAGCTTGTGGCTGAGCCGCTGGGTATATTCGATCAATTGGATATTGTTGCTCTTGTTGAAGAGCAGTTGATGGAATTCGGTGCCGATCTCAATTAACTCTTTCTGTTTGCCGCGTCGGGCGTGCTTCTCCATCCGCAGGCAGTATTCCTCCAGATCTTCCAGGTCCTCTTCAGTGTAATGCTCAAGGGCTTCGGCCACGGCGAACCCTTCCAGTAGACCACGGGTTACATAGGCATCGATGATCTCCTTGGGAGAGAGGGCAGCGACGAAGTTGCCGACCTGAGGTTTGTAGGTCAGCAAGCCGTCAGCCACCAGCTGCTGCAACGCCTCACGGATCGGGGCGCGACTCAGGCCCAACTCGGTGGCTAGATGGCTCTCCAAGACCTGATCGCCCGGATTCAGTTCGCCTTTTTGTAGCCGCTCATAGACATGGGCAACGACATAATCTTTGTAGGTCGACTTGTTGATCACCATCCTGGGGTGCTCCTCCGTGTTGTCGATTGTCGATTGTCGATTGTCGACATCTGCGGAGAACATAGCTCCATTTTTATAAAGGTGCAATTATTATTTGCTGTGCACTGATTTATTTTAGCCGGCAACTGTTTTTATTTATCGCAGCGGTTAAATGATTGTGTCTAAATTTAAAGGCACAAAAAAGCCGAGCGGTTTATTGCTCGACTTTTTGATCGGTTTTTTGATTATCGTGAATGTCTTAATTCAAATACTCAATTTTGTGTCCACTACGGACCTTTTCAACCAAAACACCCATCAGTTCGTTTTTAAGGTCAGATTCAATCTCTTGTCTGGCCAGCTTTTCAGAGGTGATTTTCTTTTCTACCATGTAGGCACGGACAGCTTCATCCGTGACATTGACCTTGTCCTGAATTTCACTTTGCAGCAGTGAAGAGAGAAGCATGGCGTCTGCATCAACACTCCGGGCACTGTGATTCGTGACGATGGTATTTTTTTTGTCGACATTCAGTTTTGCGTACTTAAGCAGGAGCGTACGATTAATATAAAAGTCAGCTAGTTTACGGAGGCCAACCTTATCTCGGAGCCATGACTTGTAGTTGTCTCCTGCCACATCTTCGACATAGGTTGTCAAGACCTCTACTGTAACTTTTTTACTATCCAGACTGGCGACGATGTTCTCGTTGGAGGCATAGGCTGCCGTTGAAAAAACAGCAGTTAAAAGAAAAACCAATGTTGTACTTAGAGCTTTTTTCATCATAGAACCTACACTCCCAAATTAAGTCAGACAGATATTTTGATGCTACTTAAATAACGCGGGAGAACTTGGGTTCTCCCGCGTTATCTCAACGTAATTCGTTACTTGATCTTTTCTTCGGCCGGAGATGGAGACGGCAGGTTGATATTGATCGCCTGGCTCAAGGGTGAATTCGGATCCTTCAAGTTCAACTCTAATTTCTTGCGCTCATTGTAAGGGCCATAGAGTGGATGTGAACCATATTTGGTTCCATCGAAATGGTCCTTGTTGTTGTAACGCTCCATCCAGCGATCCCACGCTACCTTGGTGAGGAAGCCTTTTTTGTAGGCTTGCTCGACGTTGGCTTTAACTTTTTCCCAGTAGTCGGGAATGTACTGTTGGGTTGTTGTTACGCCCTGATTCTCTTTGGTCGAGATGGAATATACGCCACCAGGGAAATCATAGAGTTTGTAGGGGAAGAATTTAGCCGGAGAATCAGATTCAGCAATCTTCATAGCTTCCTCGACACCATGCTCAGCACCCCAGTTGATCATCTCCTGCATGTCATGCTGCAGTTCCCAGACGCCGTGCCACTGTACATAGTCAGCACCACCCATGGCAGCACCGTGACGGAAGCGACGACCTTCATGATGCCATCCGTTGTACATCATCTCTGAAGCTGTGGTGTACCAGCCAGCGTTGATGACCAGTTGCGACTGAGCTCTCTCCTTGCCGTCGTTAAAGGTCTCTTTGAGTGGCTTGATCAGCCCTTCTTTGACGTAGAGCTTAACCCAATAGAGGAATGCACGACGTATTTCGTTGTACTGCAAGTTAACCAGGTCATAAGCGAGGAAGTGATCTTTGATGAAGGTCGGTGCGTGGCAGTTAGCACAGACATTCTGCATCCGTTGAGTCTTGTCTTGCCAGCTTCCCAACTCTTCTTCAAACCAGATAGTGCGATAAGACCATGGAGCTTGAGATTCCCAGCCCAGACGCGCGGAGACGTTATGGGTCGATTTCATATCGCCGACAGCATCCATGTGACAGGTGGTGCAGACTGGTGCTTCAATGGGAATATTCTCGAAATCATCAGAGCGATAGGAGAGGTCCCATTTGTCGCCTAGTGCTGCGTAGATGTTGCCATGCTTCGATTCGTTATAGATTTCGATATGCGGATGATCAGGACCTAAGTGGCACTCGCCGCAGGTTTGCGGTGTCCGGGCAACCTCGATAGAGAAGCTGTGCTTGGGATGACAGGCATCGCACTCTCCAATTGAGCCGTCAGGCCACTGGTTGGAGATGTTGTGACAGGATTCACAGCCTTGTTTGGTGCCGATAATCGGCTCAAAAATAGCGCGGTCGGCAGGGGCATAGAGCCAGAATTGATAAGCATGCTTCGACTTGGTGTGTTCAGTTACTTCTTTTTCGTGACACTGAGAACAGTCTTTCGGTGTTGGATAGAGTCCAACAGTGAAACCGTTATGTTCAAAGGCATCAAACTCGCCCTTCTCTGCCTGGTGACAAGCGAGGCAACCGACACCGTTTTCCGCATGTTTTGAATTTTCCCACATTTCGATCATTTTTGGTGCCATCTTGTTAGCGAGATGGCAGGTAATACATTTTTGGGTGTCCTTGTCGATATCCGCGACAGCATAAGCACTGCTGATACATAGCAGAACTGCCAGCAACGCAGACATTAAAACAGATGTAACCTTGACCTTGTTCATGGAAAGCCTCCCAGGGTTAGAGTGAGCAAGCAACAGAATGTAGGCAGATATAGATTTCTACAGCTTAGAAAGTGACATCTTCTTCTTGGTAGGATTTGGACTCACTAACTAGAACAGGTAATCGGAGGCTGTCAAGTGGTTGGCGTGGGTCAACGGTCTCTTTGCATGGGCAAGATAAAAGAGTTCTTATTCTATTTCTTTGACCTAGGTCAAGATGTGCATGAGTGTTGTGATGAGGATTTGAAAGAGGTGTCACGGTAAGGTTTTATGTGAAGGGTGATCTGAATTAATTGTTCTACTGTGAGCAGCTGAAAGTCTACACAAATCATGAATCTCAGTGGTTAGTTATAGGTATGACCTTGATTAGAATCATGAATTCCAACCACAGATGATGACTCAACCTTTTGATGGCCATCAGATCGTAGCATTTCCGCCGGAGACAATATTTTTGGACCTTGAGGTTTGGGAAGAAATTGATGCTCGTTAAAAGATGCTGTACTCTTAAGTTTCTGTTTGTTTAAAAGTATTTGTGGCTATTCTGTCTATTGGGGATTCTTTTTTATTTATTTCATGTGTTGATTTATTCAATAAATATGTTTTACCTTTACAGAATGCAATATAACATTCACTTTAACCAACGGATAAAAAATGGCCACTATTACTGAATTAGCCGCAAAAATTGTATCAGCACATGCAGCGTCAACAGAGATGACAAAAGATGAACTTTTTACGGAACTAAAAGAACTACATGCCGCATTGTCTGCAATGGATAAAGGTGAAGCTGCTCCAGTTGTTGGGGAAGAAGAGCTTGCATCTACTGCCCCTGTCATTTCAAAGCGGAAGGCATTTGGTAAGAAGCAGATCACTTGCATGGTTTGTGGTAAGGGATTCGTTACTCTTAAAAGACATCTGGGTACGTCACATGAAATGACCCCAAAAGAGTACCGAACTATGTTTGATATTCCCGCTGGTACGACTTTGGCCGCCAAAGATTATATTGAGAGCAGACGGCAAATGGCTCTTGATAAAGACCTGGCTGGCGGACTTGCTAAGGCCCGTGCCGCCAAGGGCAAGAAGAAGTAAGCCTGTTTGCAGCACCCGAAGAATGAAGAGGAGTTGTCCGAGTCGGGCAACTCCTTTTTTTTGTGAAGAATTGTATTCTTCATTGTGACCGCGTATAGAGAGCTTAACGCCCGTCGATTCTTGACTTATCGCGGCTTTAAATGGTAGAAATTTCTATTTTTACCCGTGATAGGTCCAACATGTATCTCCCCTCCCAACAAGAATTTTCAGCTCTTGCGCAACAGGGCAACCTGATTCCTGTCTATCGTGAAATCCTCGCGGACATGGAGACTCCTGTTTCTGCCTTTCGTAAGATAGATGATGGCAAGACTTCTTTTTTGCTGGAATCGATTGAAGGGGGCGAGAAGTGGGCGCGTTATTCTTTCCTGGGTAGTGGGCCGGCACGGATATTTCGCTGTCGAGGTCGCTATTTTGAGGTCGTCCATAACGACAGCATAGAGCAGAATGGTGAGACGGATGATCCGATCGCCAAGCTGCAGGAATTGCTCAGCGACTACCAGCCAGTAGAGGTTGATGGTTTGCCCCGCTTCTTCGGTGGTGCTGTCGGTTATCTCGGCTACGATATGGTGCGCTTTGTAGAGGAGCTGCCTGATAAGAATGAGCGTGACAGTGACAATTGGGATGCCTGCTTTCTGCTGACCGAGGGGCTTTTAATCTTTGACAACATGCGTCAGAAAATCAAGGTGGTATGTAACGTCCATCTTGCTAAGGGCGAAGATTTGGGCCAGGCTTACGAACGCGGAATTAAGCGGATCGATGGCCTGATCGAACAACTCAGGCAACCCCTGCCGCATCGGATTGCCCAGCGGCATGAGGAGCTGGAGCAGGCGCTGACTCCTAACTTTACCCCTGATGGTTTCCGTCAGGCGGTTGATGAGTGCAAAGAATATATCCGTTCGGGGGACATATTTCAGGTAGTGCTGTCGCAGCGTTTCGAAGGCAAGCTTCAGGCCGATCCCTTCGATATTTACCGTGCCCTACGGACCATTAATCCTTCACCCTACATGTATTTTTTGCGCTTCGGTGACAATCTGGTGGTTGGTGCCTCCCCTGAGGTGCTGGTTCGCAAAGAGGGGGAGCAGGTTGAGGTGCGACCGATCGCCGGAACCCGTCCGCGGGGAGCGACTCCTGAAGAGGATCGTCAATTTGAAGAGGAGTTACTCGCCGACCCCAAGGAATGCGCCGAGCATATTATGTTGATCGATCTCGGCCGTAACGATGTCGGTCGGGTGGCTCGTGGCGGTAGCGTAGAGGTCAGCGAGCTGATGGTGATCGAACGTTATTCACATGTGATGCATATCGTTTCTAATGTGCGTGGCAAGTTGCGCGAGGGTCTGAATGCTTTTGATGTGTTCCGTGCGGCCTTCCCAGCCGGGACTCTCTCCGGGGCTCCGAAAATTCGTGCCATGGAGATTATCGATGAATTCGAACCTCACCGGCGGGGGATCTACGGCGGCGCGGTCGGCTACTTCTCCTTCAGTGGCAACATGGATCTGGCGATCGCTATCCGCACCCTGATGGTCGAAAAAGAGCGAATTTTATTGCAGGCCGGAGCTGGTATCGTCGCCGACAGCGATCCTGAGATGGAATATCAG
>JAJRQB010000069.1 GCA_024280485.1 Deltaproteobacteria bacterium | reverse complement strand
GCCAGTTTGACCTTGGCTGGTCCCTCCAGGATGCAGCCAAAGTTGACCACCGCGCGCATGACCTGTTTTTTCCCGAGCCGTTCAGCCAGAACCAGTTCGGTGTCGATACCGTTCTGCCAACTGACAACATAGCGGCCTTCGGTGATAAAGCTTTCCAGGGCAGAGGTAATGATCGGCAAGGCTGTTGCCTTCACCGTAACGATCACGACATCTGGGGGATCGTCAGCTAGTTGATCAATCCTGGTTGTTGTTTTTGTAACCCCGGCCTGAAAGTTATCTGCACCCGAAAGAATGATCCCCGGGTTCAGGGCCGGCTCGAGCAGGTTCGTTTGAACGTCGCAGAGTGTAACTTCATAGCCCCCTTTGGCAAGAAACGCGGCAACTATACAACCGACCGGACCGGCGCCGACAACGGCAAATTTCTTGGGTTTATAACTGTTGGCTGCTTGCATTTTTGGACTCCTAACCGCGATCTACCAGAATACCGAAGGACTCGGCATCGAGCAGTCTTGCGCCATTGTTCTTCAGTGTTTCAATTGCCTGGTCGATAGCGCTGAAACGAAAAACCATGACTGCTTTTTGCAGATTTGCGCCAGCGACGGCATACATGTATTCGACATTGATTCTGGTCCCCAGAAACAGGCCGAGCAGATCCGCAAGGCTACCGGGGCTGTCATCAATTTCAACCGCAACAACGTCTTCGACCCGGGCAGGAATGAGTTTTTCCATGATGACGCCGCGTGCGGCCGCAAGATCTGAAACCAGGATCCGCAATACCCCAAAATCGTGAGCAGAATCGCAGATACAGTGTGCCCGGAGGTTGATACCCGCATCTCCCAGCGCCCGGGCCACGTCGTGCAAACGGCCGGGGGAATTTTCAAGCGGTATTGAGAGTTGTTGTAATTTCATAGCGAACTCCGTTGTCAAGTGATCGTTTGTGCTTGTTGTTCTCCATGCGACCCTTTGTCCTGAGGGAAGGACATAAATTATTTCGGTTCCAGCGCCTTGACCAGTCCCCGGATCATGTTGTTATAGGGGGTAGGGATCCCAGCCTGGATTCCGTATTTGATGATTTTACCGTTGATGTAATCAATCTCGGTACGCCGCTTGGCCTCGATATCCTGCAGCATCGAAGGTTTGTGCGCGCCAGCGTTTCTTATGTAGTTGATGGCGTAGGGGTAATAACCCGATCCCAACGAAAATTCATTGAAGCGGGCCACCGCAATCCCTTCCTTGATCAGGGCATCAACCAGGTTGAAGGTGATCGGGTCATTGATAATTTCCACCATTGTCATACCGGTTACGGCACACATCGGATTCATACCGGCATTCATAACCGACTTGCGCCAGACCATATCGGTAATCTGCTGGGTATGCTGGGTGTCAAGCCCGCATTCGGTCAGAACCTTACAGATACCGAGCGCCGCATCTTTCGACTCGGGGTCGAGTTCCTGCAGAAAATGGGGGCGATGATGAAAGGCCAAACGGATATGGCACGGACTTAAAGGGACACAGCCGAAATTAACCACCCCGCGCATAACGGTTTTATTTCCCAGGTGCTGGGCCAGTTCAAGTTCGGTGTCAATCCCGTTCTGCCAGCTGATCACGTAGCGTCCCTCGCCAACAAATCCTTCAAGAGCTGAAGCGATCAGGGGGAGGGCCGTTGCCTTGACGGTGATGAAAATAACATCAGGAGGATCGTTGATCAGGTCGTCAATATTGGTTGTCGTGCGTGTGACCTTGGCCCGAAGATTATCGACCCCTTCGAGAATGATTCCCGGTTCCAGCGCAGGAGCGAGTAACTCCGGGACAATATCGCAGAGCGTGACGTCGTAGCCGCCTTTGGCCAGAAACGCTGCGACTATGCCTCCGACAGGACCGGCACCGATGACGGCGAACTTTTTCGGACGGTAGTTTATTTCACCCATCTTTTAGGTCTCCCTGATCGAGGCTAAACAGTGTTGTCGAGAATTCCGAAAGATTCCGCATCAAGAATTACCACCTGATTATCCTGGAGTAACTTGATGGCCAGATCATTGTCGCTGAAGCTGAAAACCATGACGGCTTTCCCCGAAGAGGTTCCTGCCAGAGCGTACATGTAGTCGACGTTGATTTTATTCTCCATCAGCAGTTTAAGGGTTTTAGCCAGACTGCCAGGGGCGTCGGTAATTTCAGCCGCGACAACATCGTCAACCCGGGCTGGAAGCTGCTTCTCCATAATAATCCGCCGCGCCTTGGCAACATCGGAAACCAGAATTCGCAGCACACCGAAGCCTGACACGTCAGAGATAGATAATGATCTCAAATTGAGCCCTGCATCACCGAGTGCCTGTGTCGCTTCATATAAACGGCCAGGTGAATTTTCCAAAAATATCGATATCTGCTTCAGTTTCATAGTCTTCTCCTTCAACGCAGTTTCTGATCTGGAAACTGAACTATGCAGCCGCACCACCTGCCAAGGCCTTCATGTTGACCTCGAGCCCTTTGTTCTGTGAAACCTGTTTGACAACCTCGGTGATGATCTCTTCTTTGAGGGGCAGATGTTTCATCACCTTGCCGACCATCACCATGTTGACCGCCTTCCCGTTACCAGCTTCGCGGGCGATGGCGAGGGCTTCAATCCCCTGCGCCTCGGCACAGGCCGCGGCAATCTGTTCTTCCACGTCCTGCGGGTAGACCGCCAGCCCGGCAGCCACGGTACTGGGGTTGATCGAGACCTTGTTGTAGACCAGTCGACCACCCGGCTTGAGATAGTGGATATAACGCAGGGCTTCCAGTGGCTCAAAGGAGATCAGCAGATCGGCAGATCCGGGCATGACCACCGGAGAACTGACCTGGTCGCCGATACGCACAAAACTGATGACACTGCCGCCGCGCTGGGCCATACCGTGGACCTCGTTCTGCTTGACATCAAGACCACTGGCCAGCGCACTTTCGGCAAGAACCTTGGAAGCCATCAGGACGCCCTGACCGCCAACACCGGCAATTACGATATTAAAGATTTGCATTATTTTCTCCCTCAATTGCGTGCATCGCATCGAATTTACACATCTGTGCGCAGACGCCACAGCCGTTACAGACATTGGGATCGACCCGCACTTTCTGCTTATCTTCACCAGTGGCGGTCAGACCCAGAGCCATACAGGCGACTTTGAGGCAGGCCCGGCAACCGGTGCAATTTTCCTGGTCGACTTTTATGGCTGGTTTGCGGATTTTGTAACGTAAAATACAAGGATTCTTGTCGATCAACACATAAGGTCCGGGAGTTTCGAGACCCTTTTTGATCGCAGCTTCGGTCGCTTTAAGATCGTAGGCATCGTACTCAACGACATTATCGATACCAAGAGCCTTAACCAGCGGTACCATCTCGACCTGACGAGCAGGAACGCCTTGCAGGGTCACGCCGGTACCGGGATTTTCCTGGCCGCCGGTCATGCCGGTAGTGCGGTTATCCATGATGATGACCAGCGCGTTGCCGCCGTTGTAGGCCATGCTCATCAAGCCGGTCATCCCGGAATGGAAAAAGGTTGAATCACCAATAACGGCCACCGGTTTCTCGTTACGACCAGCAATGGCGTTGACCTTGGCCATGCCGTGGGCGGCACTGATGCTGGCCCCCATATCGATCACCGAATGCATGGCGTTCATCGGTGGTAGCGCCCCCAGGGTGTAGCAGCCGATATCCCCCGAGACGAAGACCTTGAGCTTGCTGAGAATCGTAAACAGGCCACGGTGCGCACAGCTGGGACAGAAGACTGGCGGACGCATCGGCAATCCTTCTACCGGACTGGTTGTCTCAGGAGGAGCATCATTGATGGCGCTGCGGATGATATCGGCACTGAATTCACCGCATAGAGGCAGTTTGTTCTTGCCGGTTTCGACCTCGATACCCATGGCACGGATCTGCTCTTCGAAGATGGCATCCATCTCTTCGGCAATCACCAGGCGTTTGACGCTGCCGGCAAACTCGGCAATTTTACGAGCCGGGAGCGGATGAATCATCCCCAGTTTCAGAATTGACGCGTTCGGGCAAGCTTCGCGGACATGCTGGTAAGCGACCCCTGAAGTGATGATGCCGATTTCGGTATCCCGCATCTCGATTCGATTTAAGGGTGTGGTCTCGGCGTATTCCTGCAGCTTGAGCAGTCGTGCTTCAACCTTGATATGCTTGAGCTTACCGAAGTTTGGCAGCATCACGTACTTGGGTACGTTCTTCTCCCATTCTTCAATCTTCGGGGCAATTTTCTCTTGCTGAACAACCACACCCTTGGCGTGTGAGATCCGGGTGGTGGTGCGCAACATCAGTGGCGTATCGAACTGTTCGGAAATCTCGAAACCGACCCGTACCATGTCGTAGGCTTCTTGAGAATCAGACGGATCGAGCATCGGCACTTTAGCGAACTTGGCGTAGTTGCGACTGTCCTGCTCATTCTGTGAGGAGTGCATCCCCGGATCGTCGGAGACCATCAGGATCAAACCGGCGTTGACACCGGTATAAGTCAGCGTCAGCAAGGCATCAGCGGCAACATTGACCCCGACATGTTTCATCGTCGAAAGAGAGCGGCCACCAGCTATAGAGCCGCCGATTACCGATTCCAGCGCGACTTTTTCATTGGGAGCCCATTCGCAGTAGACATCACCCAGACGGGCGACTTCTTCGAGAGTTTCAGTGCTGGGAGTGCCGGGGTAGCCGGAGGCGAAAACTCCTCCAAAATCCCCAAAACCCAAAGCAATCGCTTCGTTACCGGAAATTATTTTTTTCATCAAAATCTTCCCTTGTGAATTGGCTCACTGATATGAGCCGGATAAGTATAAAGTGGACGTTGACTTTTACCTTCTGCTTCAGGTCACGTCAAAACAATTTTCTTAATAAATCTATAACTCTGCGCTGTTACAGAGAGTCAATCCGTGCGCCGATCTTCAATCCGTTTCGCCTTGCCTTCACTCCGCGCAATACTGTTGGGCGGGACCAGATGGACCTCAACCGAAATTCCAATCACATCTTTGATATCCTGTTGCAGATTACGTTTTTTGCTGCGGACCGCCGCGACATCTTCGAGAATATCGAATTCGTCCCCCATGAGGATGTCAGCCGCAGCCTTGATCATGAATTCTTCCGTGACTTCTACCTTGACCCGCAGTGAGTCCATTGCTCCTTTACGCTCGACGATGATCATATAATGGGGCGAAACCCCTTCCCGCTTGAGGATCACCGATTCGATCTGGGAAGGATACACATTGACCCCCCGGATGATCAGCATGTCGTCACTGCGTCCGGTCACTCGTGCCATTTTCACCAGAGTTCCACCGCAGGAGCAGGGTTCATAGCTGAGGCGAGAGATATCCCGGGTCCGGTAGCGCAACAGCGGCTGGCCATGTTTGTTGATCGTTGTGAAGACCAACTCTCCCTCTTCACCTGCGGGGAGAACCTCACCCGTTTCCGGATTGATAATCTCCGGATAGAAAAAATCCTCATTGATATGCAGGCCATTCTGCTCTTCCACACACTCAAAGGAGACTCCTGGCCCGGTGATTTCTGAGAGGCCGTAGATGTCGCAAACCGTGATGCCGAATTTTTCCTGGATCGATTGGCGCATTGCTTCACTCCAGGGCTCGGCCCCGCAGATGGCCTTTTTAAGTCCGAGTTTTTTGAAATCGACCCCCATCTGTTCCCCAACCTCATGGAGGTGAATCAGGAATGAGGGGGTTGAGGTCAGCGCAGTAGTGCCGAAATCCTCCATCAGCATGATCTGTTTCTGGCTGTTGCCGCCAGAGATCGGGATGACCCCAGCGCCGACTTTAAGAGCTCCGTAATGAGCACCTAAGCCGCCGGTAAACAGGCCGTAACCAAAGATATTCTGCACCACATCATCACTGGTAATCCCCGCGCCGGTACAGGTTCTGGCCATCGCCTCTGACCAGACTTCGAGGTCTTCTCTGGTATAGCCGACGGCAATCGGTTTTCCGGTCGTGCCGGACGTTGCGTGATACTCAACGATCTCCTTCGGTGAGGCCGTAAAGAGTTTGAAAGGATAATTGTCGCGCAGATCCTGTTTGGTGGTAAAGGGGATAAGTTTGATGTCGTCGAGGGATTTGATATCACTCGGTTTCACCCCTGCATCATCAAGCGTTTGCCGGTAGACGGCATTTCGCTCATAAACAGTGGTGACGGTTTTTTGCAGCCCTGCTAGCTGCAGAGCCTGCATCTCACTGCGATTGATGGTTTCTTCTGGACTCCAAGCCATAACCTGACCCCTTTTCTGCTCTTGATTGCATGCGAAATTCGATTCAAATCAATGCACTAGTCTTACCTGGTGCGAAGCAATTATAGATAGTTCAGCTCTTTCGCTTTGGCGGTGATTTCTTCGCGGAAGCGGGGGTGAGCAATGTTGATCAATGCCTGAGTCCGCTGCCGAACGGTCTTGCCGTAGAGTTCTGCTGCGCCATATTCGGTGACCACATAGTGAACATGGTTGCGGCTGGTGACTACCCCTGCGCCGAGCTTGAGCATTGGAACAATCTTGCTGACTACGCTGCCATCACGCAGAGTTGAGGTGCTCGGCAGGGCGATAATCGGCACCCCGCCTTTGGAGCGGGAGGCGCCAAAGATAAAGTCCAACTGGCCACCAACGGCCGAATGCATCTTCGGCCCGATACTGTCGGCACACACCTGGCCGGTCAGATCGACTTCGATGGCCGAGTTGATCGCAACCAGTCGGTCGTTCTGCGCCACCACAAAGGGGTCATTGACATACTCGGTGCGATGCAGCTCTACCAGCGGGTTATTGTCGACCCAGTCATAGAGGCGTTTGGTGCCGAGTAAAAAGCCACAGACGATCTTGCCGGGGTGCAAACTTTTACGTGCGCCGTTGACGACGCCAGCTTCAACCAGATCGATAATGCCGTCCGAAATCAGTTCGGAGTGGATGCCGAGGTCTTTTTTCTTAAACAGAAATTTCAGCACCGCGTTGGGGAGTGCGCCGATTCCTAATTGCATGGTCGCGCCGTCAGGGATAAGTTCTGCAATATGCGCAGCGATTCTCTTGACCTCATCCTGGTCGGCATCATCACCCATCGGCATTTCGAACAGCGCGGTATTCTCCGCTACGATGTAATCCATCTTGTCGATGTGCATGGCGGTATCGCCCAGAGTACGAGGCATCTGCTCGTTGACCATGGCAATAACAACCTTGGACACCTCGGTCGCTGAAATGGTCAGACCTGATTCCGCGCCCATGGAACAGAAACCATTCTCATCAGGAGGCGAGACATGGATCAGGGCGACATCAACGGGAAGATGACCGTTCTTGAACAGCAGCGGGAACTCCGAGAGCATGACCGGCGTAAAATCAGCCCGACCTTCGTTGACCGCTTTGCGGACGTTGGCACTGATAAACATCGAATTGATGCGCAGATGGCCCTCCATCTCCGGTGCGACGTAGTCAGCCGGGCAGATGGTCAGGGGATGACAGACCTCGACATCCTTTAGTTCCGGCGCACGTTTGACCAATGCATCGAGCAACGGCAGTGGCACTGAAGCGTTACCGGTCAGAAAGACCCGATCCCCGGATTTGATCGCCTTGACAGCTTCTTCTGCCGTCGTAATCCGTGAACGATAGGTCTCTTGCCAGTTGATTGCTGCTTCCTTCTTTTCTAAAAACATAATCTCAACCTTTAGCTTTCAATCTGGATTCGGATCCTGCCGTCGACAGCAAAAGCCCTGTCGGCAAAGGCCATGATCGGGTTCAAGTCCATCTCTTCAATCATCGGCAGGTCACCGAGCAACTGCGAAACTCGCTGAATGAGTTCGATCACCGCCTGTTTGTCGATCCCTGCTTCGCCACGCACACCATCGAGCAACGCAGCCGTCTTGATTCCGGTGAGCATCTCTTCTGCTTCGACGCGTGTGACCGGAGCAACCTTGAATATTACATCCTTGAGAACTTCGACGTAGATACCGCCTAGACCGAACATCACCAGGTGACCCAATTCGCGCTCGGCACTGGCTCCGATAATCAGCTCACGTCCTCCGGGCAGAAATTTCTGCACCAGAAAACCGAGTTCGCCGTACTGACCGAGGCGACTTTGCATCTCTTTAACGGTCTCCCGCACTGCGGCAGCATCCTTAAGATTGATGGCAACCCCGCCCATATCACTCTTGTGATCGATTTCGGAACAATCGACCTTAACGACCACCGGAAAGCCGATTTCGCTGGCAGCAGTAACGGCCTGCTCAGTCGTTTTGACGACCTGCCAGGGCGCGACCGGGATGCCGTAGGCTTCGAAAATCTGATAAACCTCGTAGGCAGAAAGGACTTCACGGCCGGCTTGCCGGGCTTGCTCGATAATCTCTTTTGCCTGATTAACGTCGGTCCCGCTGAAAATCTGTGGCTGGCCGATATCTCTTTGCTGAATCCGACCGTATTGCACCAGTGCGCCAAGGGCGCGAGCCGCATCGCCGGGATTGGCATAGTAAGGAACCTCGCCCGACTTGAGGATGGCGGTGGTCTTCTGATAACGCTCCAACTTCAGGTTGGTCATGAAGTTACAGACCAGCGGCTTGCGGCGCTGACGGCTGACTTCGACGATTTCATGTGCGACCGCGTCGGTGTCGGTAAAGGGCGCGGTGACAAAGTTGATGTAGATGCAGTCAATATCCTCATCATCCAGCAAGACATCGAGGGCGGCACGAAACTGTGGACCGCCGGCGGTCGCAACGACATCGATTGGATTTTCCAGGGCTGCCTGAGGAAGCTGGGTTTCCTGCAGGCGCGCGATCGAGGCTTCACACAGTTTTGGCACCTCGATCCCGAAATCGACCAATACGTCGGTGGCGATAACCGCCGGTCCGCCGGTATTGGTGATGATGCCGACTCGGTTGCCCTTGGGGATCGGTTGGCTGGAGAAAGCCATTGCCGCACGAACCATCTCCCCTTCATCGCTGAAGGGCAAGACGCCGATTTTTTCAAATATCAGTTCGGTCGCAATATCGACTCCGGCCAGTGAACCGGTATGGGACGATGCTGCTTTGGCACCTTCTTCGGTGCGGCCAGCCTTCATGGCGAGGACTGGTTTTTTGAGGGTCACATCACGGGTCACTTCGAGGAATTCACGTGGATTGTCGAAGCCCTCGGTGTAAAGAATAATCGCCTTGGTCCCCTCATCCTCGCCGTAATATTTGATAATCTCCGGAATCGATACGTCACAGGCATTACCGTTGCTGGCGTAGAGGCGTTGACCGATATCCAGATCATCCAGCACCTGCATAATCAAGGCACCGACCCCGCCGCTTAAGGCGACCACCGAGATGCTGCCCGGCTTGGGGAAGGTAAAGGTAAAGTTACAATAAGCATTC
>JAJRQB010000068.1 GCA_024280485.1 Deltaproteobacteria bacterium | reverse complement strand
GCTTGGTTTGCCAGCACAACAGGTACCGTAGTGTCAAATCCATAGGTGTTAGTAACCCTTTGTCCTGACTAGCCCCCACTCAAAACTGGGGGCTAGTTTTTTTTGTAGTGGTTCAATAAAACCGAACACCAATTAAGATGGTATATTCGCCACCCAACGAGAGGTGTTCAATGAACCAAAGACACAGACGATCATTCACGAAAGAGTTCAAGCACGTAGCGGCCAACTTGGTTGTTGACTAAGGTTATACGATGGCTGAAGCCTGCCGTGCTATGGGAGTAGGACCTACTACGCTGTATCGGTGGGTTTAGCAGCATCAAGGCGAGCATCACGGAGCCCAAACCTGGTTGGGGTGGGTTACGGCCATGTTCCGCAGCAGGTAAGGGTGAATCTTGTGCCCGACTCAAGACTTTGTTGTCCTTGGCCTGCGATACAGTGCTTCTCTCCCCATCCGCCCCATCAAGGTCGCCACATGTTTGTGGCCGATCCGATAGCCTTCTTATCTCATCAAACCCCTAGGCATGCGCGATCCAGCAAAGGGATAGTCCAAATGTAGATGGTCAATCGGCTTCATCATCTCTTGGTCAAAATCTGAGACTGGTCGGAGCAAATAATAAACACTGCCTCGACTGATACCAACAGCCTTGGCCTGCTTGCTGATCGGCAACGGGTGGTTACCTGTCAGGTCCCGCATGATTCCTGACCTTTTTATGAAATAGCTCTGGTCGATCTATTTGCCAGTTTTTCAATGCCTCGATAGGCGTTTTGTGAGACAAGGCTCGCTGAGGGATGTGTTGGTTGTAGAGGTAAGCATAGCGCACGAGGGTCGCCTCTAGATCTTGTGAGCTATCGAGTCGTGGCCAAAACCTCGCTAATGCGACCGTTAAAGCGTTCCACCATACCGTTGGTCTGCGGGTGGCGTGGCGGAATAAGGCGATGCTCAATATTTTGCTCAGCACAAACCTTATCGAACACGTGGTTGCCGGTAGGTTTACGTTCTCCTGCCGCGCTGAAGCGATCAGTGAAGGCCTTGTCGTTGTCGGTGAGAAGTTTTGTGATTCTGAAGGGAGCCTTGGCTACTACGCGACTCAGAAAGCTCGTGGCTGCCTTGGATGACTTGCTTCTCTTTAACTCCAGGTAGACCCAACGACTGGCCCGGTCTATGGCCACAAACAGATAGCGGCGAGAGCTTTCGTCCGGCATCTGCGGCAGATATTTGATGTCAATATGGACAAAGCCAGGCTCATAACTTTTGAACGTCTTGGGTTTCGTTTTCGCCCCAGCCTCTTCTTTGGGGATTAGGTCTGCTAACCGCGAGATTCCATGTCGGCGCAGACAACGATCTAAACCAGACCGTGAAACATCGGGGTTAAGAAACTCACGGGTGATGACAAGCAGGTCATCGAGAGGCAATAACAGGGATCGGCGCAACTCAACAACCACGGCTTCCTGAGACTCAGTAAGGGTGGTCTGAAGTCGATGGGCAGTGTGGGAGTGGTCTATAGACATCATCCCGCTTGCGTCAACGACGCACGGTGTCAGTAGTGATGCCAAGCTCTTTGGCGAGAACCCTTTCTGATTTGGCGGACTGCTGGATATAACGTCTGGTTTTTGGAGTGGTTGTGGCATTAGCGCAGCCTGATAGTCATGTCAGCCACTTAATATTCGCCAGCAAGAATGTCAAAGAGCATATCGCGAGCAAGGAACAACGGGTAGCTCTTTTTTGCTACTGAATCGTCAGGGATCTGACAGTTACCGTCAATCATTATTTTGCGTCCACTAATCCCATCTCGGTGAGCGCTCCTTCAAACAAATCATTCTCCAGAGTCAATTCGCCTATCTTGGCGTGCAAGGTCTTGATGTCCACCGAGGGTTCTTTATTGCCTCCCTGTTCGAAAACGTTTGAGGCCTGCTCCAACAGTTGGTTCTTCTACTAGGTAGTCTGGTTCGGGTGAACATCAAATTTCTGTGATAATTCAGTGATCGTCTGTTCCCCCTTTACGGCGGCCAGAGCAACTTTGGATTTGAATACCGGTGAATGATTCCGCCGGGGTCGTCTGCTCATGATAAGCTCCTCTCTTTTCTGAAATCACTATGCCAAAGTTTGGAAGGCTTATCCACTTATAGCGTTGCTCAAATTCTTTGGACCGTCTCTAACGTCACAATCTTTCCGTACAACTGGAAATGCGACATTCCGTTCAGTGAAGGAACACTTGATTAACTCATGGTATGTCAAACATTAACGTTTCACAACGAACTCATCACTTATTCATTTAAAAAATATAATTTTTTATCTAACTCGCTTTTAGTTCCAAAGACGTCAATCACGATTGAATTTTAGTCACCTGCAACTCATCAAGATAATTGACCATTGAGAACATAGGTAGACAAATCCTCCCTACGATAAGGAATTGCCTACCACTAGCCCCATTTTCCCCAGAAGCAGACGACACCTATCCTCCAGTAACGCTCTGAACGGCCCCATTGTTGAAGTGTGACTAACTTGGTATCAATTTAAATAGGTAAAAAATATAGAGAAAAGATACTCGCATTTAGAGGAGGGACACAATGGATCAAGGAATACAGAATGCTGACTTTGCGCGCTTTTTATATGCGCTGAATTCCGGGAACAATCCTCTAAGTCACCGAATTGCTCAATTCTCTGGACAAGTTTCTTCAATCAACAAACAGTCTGTCCGAAAGGGGGGCGCAAAATGAAGTGCCTGAATCCGATTCGCCTGATGCTGACGCTGGTATGCCTATTGTCGCTAATGAGCGGCATCTCCCGGGCCGCTCTTAAAGCTGTGGGGCCACTCAACCCGGTGACATCCTTACCGGCCTATTACATGGACACGAAGGACCTGCCTCTGCAGATTTGCCTCGATCAGAACGGCATGTGCCCTCTAGGCCCTCCCTTCGACCCGGCGTTTCCACCGTTTGAGCCTATTACGACAACCGGTCCGGTCGATGCCACCAACTTTCCGGATGAGTCGTTTTACTACTTTGCTGCCGCCTCGATACCGATTGAAGGCGGGGCGGATACGGCTGGCCTCGAATTTGTGCTGGAAGCTGCGTTCCTGTCAGGGGTGATTCCCAATACCGCTGTGACCTTTCTACGTACCGACTTGCAGAAAATGAGCGGCCTCCCACCAAACACCCACTACCGGGCGACCCATCCCTACGGCACTTTCGATTTCGAGACTGACGCGCTTGGCTTTACCGTCAACGGTGGCGGCGCGATCAGGTTTGAAGATCAGGCCGGGGTACCGGCGGACTATTTCCCGGCGTTCATGCAGGCCGCACCCATCACCAATATGGGGCCCTTTCTGACGCCAGCAAACGGCATTCTCCCCACGGCATTGGTCAACGGCGAGACGCACACCTACATTGGCGACGCTGCGACACCGGTCACCGTGGTCGGCAGTATGATCCCCGACGACAACCATCCGAGCGGCTTTTTGAACTATTTCCGCATCGATCGATTGGACGGCCCAGCAGGCAACCCGGTTCCGGGCGCATCATGGGAAACTGATCTATTCAAACTCGGTGGCCGGGTCTATACCGACCAGATCCCGTCGCCCATGACCATTAAACGCACAACCTACGCCAGCGATGGCGCCAACGGTCAGGTTGATCTGTTCGTGACTGCACTGCCGAGTGCGGCACTCACGGTCAACGGCACAGGCATCGCGACAACGATCCTGACCCAGAATGTGCCCAATAGCGGCAAGTTCTATGCGCATCTTCCCTTTGTCGGCCCGCTCCCTTCGAATGTTGTGGTTGAAAATTCTCTGGACATACCTCCTATTCCCTATCTCCTCATACCGGTGGACGAAGTCATTATTTCTCAGGCAGTCTACAACCCTGATACAAATAATCTGACGATTAAGGCCTCCACAAGGGATACGACCATTCCAGCCGCGACGCTCACCGCCCCTGCTTTCGCCGTCGTGGGCAACCCCTCGGCGAACACCCTTGTTGCCGGGACCTTGGTCGTAAATCTTTCTGCCACCATCTCGCCACTGAACGTCCAGGTGGTCTCCTCGCATGGCGGGGTCGCAACAGCCAAGGTGCGTGTAGATGACGGATCCACTGCTGCACCATTAACCACAGGGGGGATAAACAGATGATTGCGACGAAATTGGATAGATGGATTGGCTATTGGCAGGAACGGTCACATTTAAACCATCAACAAACAGTCAGTCTGAAAGGAGGGCGTAAAATGATGTGCTCACATCCGTTTCGCCTGTTGCTGACCCTGGCATGGTCGCTGATAATGCTGAGCGGTACCGCCCAGGCAGCGCTTAAAGCTGTTGGGCCTCTCAGCCCGGTGACAACCTTGCCGTCTTATTACATGGACACCAACGATCTGCCTCTGCAGATATGCACCGATCAGAACGGCATGTGTACTCTAGGCCCTCCCTTCGACCCGGCGTTTCCACCGTTTGATCCTATTACGACAACCGGTCCGGTCGATGCCACCAACTTTCCGGATGAGTCGTTTTACTACTTTGCCGCCGCCTCAATACCGATTGAAGGCGGGGTAGATACGGCTGGCCTCGAATTCGTGCTGGAGGCCGCGTTTTTGTCAGGGGTGATTCCGAATACCGCAGTGACCTTTCTGCGCACCGATCTTCAAAAAATGGGCGGCCTCCCACCAAACACCCACTACCGGGCGACCCATCCCTACGGCACTTTTGATTTCGAGACTGACGCTCTTGGCGACACCATCAATGGGGGTGGCGCGATCAGGTTTGAAGATCAGGCCGGGTCTCCGGCGGACTATTTCCCAGTCCTTATGCAGCTTGCACCCATTACCAACATGGGGCCATTCCTGACACCGGCAGATGGTATTTTACCTACGGCCTTGGTCAACGGCGAGACGCACACCTACATTGGTGATGCTGCGACACTGATCACCGTGGCCGGCAGTCCGATTCCCGATGCCAGCCATACCAGCGGATTCCAGAACTATTTCCGTATTGATCGACTGGACGGCCCGGGAGGCAATCCTGTTTCAGGTGCATTCTGGCAAACTGATTTGTTCATCCTGGCTGGCCAGGTGTATACCGACCAGATCCCTTCGCCGATGACCATTCACAATACGTCCTATGCCAGTAACGGCGAAACCGGTCAGCTTGATGTGTTCGCGACCGCACTGCCGACCGCAGTCCCCACAGTCAGCGGTACCGGCATCCCGACAACGGCCCTGACCCAGGATGTGCCCAACAGCGGCGAGTTTTTTGCGCATGTTCCGTTTGCCGGAACTTTACCTTCTGTGGTCTCAATTACGAATTCGCTGGATACACCGCCCATCCTCTATCCGGTCATCCCGGTGGATGAGGTGAATATCGCTCTGGCTAATTACAACCCGACGACCAAGGCTCTGGCAATCAAGGCCAGCTCGCGGGATTCGATGCTTCCTCCTGTGACCCTCACTGCCCCCGCCTTCGCCGTTATCGGCGATCCTGCGGCGAATACCCTCGATACCGCCGGGAGGTTGGCCGTAGATTTATCTTTAACCATTCCGCCACTCAGCGTTCAGGTGGTCTCTTCTCAGGGCGGGGTAGCAACAGCAGATGTCACGACTATCGAAAATGTACTGCCAATTGCTGATTTCAGTTATGCCGGTTCGGCAGCAGGCACGGATATCGGTATCTGTGAGACGGTTGATTTCGATGCTAGTCTGCTTTCGATGAATGGTACTCCGGGTTATACGGGGCCACTCTCCTATGCCTGGGATTTTGATAACAATCCACTAACGATTGAAGCCACTACCGCAACCGTTACCGGCGTCAGCTTCGGCGGTGTTGATGGTATTTTCCCGGTAACGCTGACAGTTATCGATGATTTTGGTGGGACTGCAACTTCGCTTCAGAATGTGACTGTTGTGAATCATGCACCAGTGGCGAATGCTGGTGGTCCTTATACCGTTATTGAACCCGGCAGCGTTATTCTTGATGGCAGTCAGTCGACTGATCCAGACACATGTGAAATCGCAACACTCACTTATGAGTGGGATCTGAATAATGATGGTACTTACGATGTGACAGGCGTTAACCCGACTGTTAGCTATGCTGACTTTATCGCTCTGGGTGTTACTCCGAGTGCGACGTCTCAGACGGTTGGTCTGCGCGTGACTGATGGCGGTTTGATGGTTGCAACTGTCAGTGGTTTAATTACTGTAACGGGCATTTCAAAAGCACCTATCTGGATGTGGACGCCTGTCAGTAGTAGTAACGGTAGCTATGTCGTTGATTGGTCAAATTCGGCGACTCCTGGTGCAAATTTTATCCTGGAGCAGGCGACTGATGCCGGTTTCACCACTCCTGTAGTTGTCTATAGTGGTACTGCATCTATAACCAGTCTCAGTGGGTTAGCTGGTGGTACCTATTATTATCGTGTGAAAACAACAGCAACTGGATATATCGATAGTGCCTGGTTTACCCAGACATACGGGACTGTGGCTGCACTCTCCGCAAAAGCACCTATCTGGATGTGGACGCCTGTCAGTAGTAGTAACGGTAGCTATGTCGTTGATTGGTCAAATTCGGCGACTCTGGGTGCAAATTTTGTCCTGGAGCAGGCAACTGATGCTGGTTTCACTACTCCTGTAGTTGTCTATAGTGGT
>JAJRQB010000067.1 GCA_024280485.1 Deltaproteobacteria bacterium | reverse complement strand
GATGAACTGTTAAACGGCTGACCGTATGACTGCCATATCGATAATCGACCATAGCTACTCCTTTGAAAATCAAATATGAGTAGCATCTGAAAGACTTGGACTAAAGTCCATAGTTTTTACTAGCGTGATGGAACAATAAAATCATGCTGCCCGCCAGCTAAAGATCACCGAAAAGCTGGCTACAGGATCGAGTCCTTTGTTAAGGGATGGATCGAGACACCGACTGGTGAAATTCCTGTCATTGATTCCAAGCTCCAAGCTGTCGACTATCGTGGGCGCATAGCGATGCGTTGGGGAATCGGTCGCGACAAGTACATGGTCACTCCTGGCCTTTACGCTATTGGCTCGCCTGATGAAAAATCTGAAGTTCTGGTATCAGCCAACTACAAACTGAGTTTTGATGTTCTCCGAGGCTCAATTGGATCCTTGGACGTCTGGATACTAGTCATCGATACCAAAGGCATCAATGTCTGGTGTGCGGCGGGTAAAGGGACTTTTGGCACAGATGAAATCATTCGATGCGTACAAATGGTTGACCTGCAGAATCTTGTCGATCACAGAAGGCTGGTTGTTCCACAATTGGGTGCCCCAGGGGTAGCCGCACATCTAGTTAAAAAAGCCTGTGGATTCGGAGTGATTTACGGTCCGGTCAGGGCTACTGATCTCCCTGAGTTCTTAGCCGCAAACAAGCAAGCAACGACCTCAATGCGTCGCGTGAACTTCTCTTTGAAAGATCGTACAATTCTTACCCCAGTTGAGATTTCCATGCTTCGGTGGCAGATCCTCTACGTAGCGCTTGCCCTTCTGCTCCTAGGTGGGATTGGTAGCGATATCTTTGATTTCTCAGCGGCCTGGACTCGTGGAAGTGGGGCCATCTTTGCTGGTTTCGTAGGCTTGTTATCCGGTTCTGTCCTTACACCAATGCTACTGCCCTGGCTCCCGGGTCGTGCATTTTCTCTCAAAGGGGTATGGCTTGGATCAGGTGCAGCAATCCTGCTCTGCCTCAGTCTGTTTTCTGATAGTGGTTTGCTGAATCAGATCGCGCTGCTGTTGCAGGTGACCGCCATATCGAGCTACACCGCCATGAACTTCACTGGCTCGTCAACCTACACATCCCCTTCAGGAGTCGAGAAGGAGATGCGTTTAGCTATCCCCTGCCATTTGGCAGCATCGGGCATAGCCTTAACTCTTTGGCTATCGGCAGCCTTTTAATCAGGATAAAAGATGATTAAGAACGAATACCTGAAGGGCGTCGCGACCCTCAAACTGGATCAAAACAAATGTATCGGCTGCAGCCTCTGCACAACGGTGTGCCCGCACGCGGTGTTCATTGTCGAAGACCGGCTGGCACAGATCGTAGAACTTGATCACTGTATGGAATGCGGAGCCTGTGTCGGTAATTGTCCGGTTACAGCACTGAGTGTAAATGCTGGTGTTGGCTGCGCGAGTGCCATCATTCATAGTTGGGTTACAGGTGAAGAACCAAGTTGTGACTGCTCTGAAGGGAGCAATTGCTGTTGAAGTATCTGCATTTGTCTGTCTTTTTTATTAACCACCCTTTACTTTACCCCCCTGCCCCATTAAAATGTGTAAACGACATTAATTAGTTAAGGGCACCCATGGAACGTACTCTTCTGATCATCGATGATTCAGCCACAATTCGCCAACAAGTTAGCGATTCTATAGAGAACCATCACCTGTTCCAAAAAGTCTTGCAAGCGAATGGTGGAGTTGAGGGTTTCAAGCTGTTGGTCAGTAATCACGTTGATGTCATCTTGTGTGACATTGAGATGCCCGGCATCGACGGTTTAAAATTTCTGGCTCTGCTTCAATCACGCGAAGATTTGCGGGACAAACCCGTAATCATGCTGACCAGCCATGACGATGTCGCCACCAAAGTAAGGGGCCTGGAAAGTGGTGCCAGTGACTACATCACCAAACCCTTTGAACCACAAGAACTTATTGCCAGACTTAAGGTCCATCTACAACTCAAAACCCTTCAGGACGAGCTCCGGCGCAGCAACCGCCTGCTTATGGAGCTTTCTCAAACAGACCCTCTAACCAGGCTCTGCAACCGCCGCTCTCTAACTGAAATGCTAGAAAATGAGATGAGTCGTTGCCAGCGCAACCATGTGCCCTGTTCGTTAATTATGTGTGACATAGATCACTTTAAGTGGGTAAATGATAAATACGGACATCAGGCGGGCGATGACGTCCTCGTCACTGTCGCAGACATGTTGCGTGAACACTTGCGTCCCTATGACCTGGCCGCACGTTATGGTGGAGAGGAGTTTTGTTTAGTATTACCGGAAACGAATATTCAGCATGCTGCCGAAGTCGCTGAACGAATCAGGGCACGGATAGAAAACTATCAATTTACAGGCAATATTGCGACACTTAAACTGACCATCAGCCTGGGGGTCGCGACTGCATCTGGGAGTAATGATCATTCGGAGGACGAATTAATCCGCATTGCCGACGAAGCCCTCTATTTGGCAAAACATAACGGACGCAACCGCGTCGAAACAATGCAAACCCCATATCCTCCTGAGCTTGATTCCTAGAACCTAAGGATCAACTCCTGCCGGGGCAAACTCAAACCAATCGTACCAAGCGGTTGCACTCTCCCCGGTATCATCGCCATCGCTCATAATTGCTATCGCCTTAATCAACGGAATTTTACCATCAAAGGCCTGCTGATAATCAGCGAGAAGATCACGCTCTTCTATCACCCAATGGCCTGCGTCATCATTACCAGAATTAACGGCTAACATAACAGATCGCCGGTAATATGGGCTAACAACCATCGTTTCTTGTTTAACATGACTCGCCCAAATATAGTTTATGCTGCGAGCAAAAGTAGGTAGCCAGGAATTGAAGATAATATAGATACGAGCAGGATAATCATCACCCGACTTCTGCCCGGCGTGACCATTTTTAAGAACTTTATCAATTTTCCAACGCCAACGTAATATTGGATACTTCTGAGGATCAATGTCTTGCCAATGAATAAGGGCAGATGCCTTGCCGTTACTTTCACCCTGAAGAATCAGATGCCCGTCATCTTCGATAACTTGATAATCGACCCTGCCGTTAAATATTTTTTCTTGCCATCCGCTCAAATCTTTATCGAAACCTATCTTGATGGTTTCCGCAGCGGCAGGAGCTCCGAAAAAAAGCAGAACAAACAATAGGAGTTTCATAGCAACCTCAGCGGGATACGACTTTCCCCTTCACTGATTATATTAATCGCACTAATCCCGCTAACCGGGCAGCGCGTTTCACAGATTCCGCAACCGATACAGAGTTCGGTCAGCACGCGTGGTTGCAGCAACTCCTTCGGCTCACTGCCAAGCAATACCTTACGACGATCAAATACGATCGCTTTTTTACCGGTCGGACAATGTTCCTCACAAACCAGACATTCCTCTCCGCGCGCAAAGGGAAGACAACGATCCCTGTCTATAACTGCCAGGCCGATCTTGGTCTTACGTTTCTCTTCAACCTTGAGCAGACGAATCGCGCCAGTCGGGCAGACCTGACCGCAAAGAGTACAATCAAGTTCACAATAACCAAGACGTGCGATCAGGACCGGTGACCAGAGAGAAAATGCACCCCCGCGCAGGAGATCGGGGTGCAAGGCGCCACCGATGCAGACCTTCATGCATTCACCGCAACGGATGCAACGCCGTAGAAATTCATCTTCGACAACAGCGCCAGGGGGACGAATCAAATCATTACGATAGGTGCCGGTCAAAGGGGCAGCGGCTGCCAGGGGGGCCATAATCGCCCCGCTGACCGAAGCCACCAGCAAGGTTCGGCGGGAGAGATCAAAACCTTTTGCCTCGCCCTTACTAAAACTGAAAGCTATGCGTTGATTTGGGCAGAAATCGAGACAGTCGAGACACCGAATGCACTCAGCCGACTGAGCGGCTGCGCCGGCAGTCGCTCCCATACGACAATGGCTCGTACAAAGCGAGCAATCGGAACAATCCGTTAGCGGGCTACGCTGCAACAAACTGTGACGCGAACAGATTCCGAGCAGTGCCCCTAAAGGACAGAGGTTGCGACACCAGAAACGAGGCTGCAAGCGTTCAAGTAGAACTAGAAGCAATAAAATTGCCGCGGTGAAAAGGGTAAGCAGAAAGACCGGCTGACGAAAGGCCAGCAGGCGATCACGGAAGAAGGGATAAACAAGGTCTGCCGCGGGACTGACCAAGGGCAGATCGGCCTGATAAAGCCAGCCAAACAAGCCGTTAGCCAGCTGGTTCCAGAGCGGATTGATCGCCAGAGTCAAGCTACGCAGAAAAATACTTAACGGATCGAGCAGTCCAAACAGCTGCAAACCGCAAAGGCTGGCGAGGGTCAGACCGGCAAGCAGATAGTATTTTGCCTTTGGCCAACCGACAAAAGAGTTTGAAGCCCGCCGGAACGGACCACCGAAAAAATCGAGCAAGGTGCCAAGCGGACAGAGCCAACTACAGAAGAAACGCCCAAAAACCATAGTCAGACAAAGCAGCACCAGGGCCGGCCAGAGCAGCAACAGATCTGAATCACCGGGAGCAAAAACAGCAGCAAACAAGGCAAGGGGATCAAGCCGGAAGAGCAGACTGACCGGGTAGGCCAGTTCATCGGTTCCGCGATATTCAGTCTGCAGGAAGAGCCAGAGAAAGCCGAGCAGGGTTAGCGACTGTACGATAATCCGCCAATTGCGGTTCACGCGCATCAGAGTTGCTTTACCCGGCTCAGGTCGATCTCACCCAGGCCTCTTTGATGACCGGCAACAATGGTTTCAATCTGTTGCGGCTGATAACCTAACAAGGTCGCGGCATAAGCGTCGGCCGTGACAATCTGCGGCGAAGCGATCAGGGTATTGCGTACCTCGACATCCTCAAGACGGCCCCCTTGCGGGCCATTAGCGACCAGAATTCGCGTTGCGTCGATCAGGGTTAAATCTGAATGGATGACCGTATTGATATCCGCCAGAGATTCGGCGATTTTGCGGTGTAACATCCCACGATTCCCACCAATGACGCCCATCAGGTTTTTCATGCCGAGGGTCAGGGTCGAGATTGAGTGATGTTTAGCGATCGGCAGGTTGATCAGACGATCAGCCTCGAGGGCGGGCAGGTAGAAAGACCAACGGTTAAGTGCCTTGCCATCGGTGATTTCAAGCTCCTTATAGGCCCGACGATCCATATGAACGATCTCGACCTTTTTTGAGTCAATCTGTTCTACCGCCGACTGTATGCCGCTACTCACATAGCAGCGGCGCGGATCATTACAGGTTCGATCGAAAATCTGAATTTTATCGGCGCCGGCTTCCAGACAAAGCTGCACGACAGTTTGTACGACCAGTGGGTGGGTATTAGCCGCCAGCTCTACCGCACGATCCCAGCCAATATTCGGTTTGACTACGACCGTTTCGCCTGGATGAACGAACCGCTTCATACCCCCGAAAGCCGCAAGCGTCTCTCGCACTAACCGCGGTATGTCCTCTCCACGGCGTACCGCAAGAACGGCATTTTGAGCCGCACTGGCTGCCGGAGGCAACAGGAGTTGCGGCACAGCACCTGCCACGCCCGCAGCGCAGGCAGTCTGGAGACTTTTACGGATAAACTGGCGACGGTCGAGCATCTAAACGACCTAAATTAAACGATTATTCTTGAGGAAACCGTGGGCAACCTGCTTCGATTGACCGTTGGAGGCTTCTTTTTCCAGAGAACTGATGGTCTGCTGGTCGATCTTCCCCCCTAACTTATTGATCAAGCGAGCCAGCGCAGGAAACTTCTTCAGGGTATCTTTGCGCACCACCGGTGCCGCTTCTGCAGGCAGTGTCACACCGAGGCTCTGTGCTGCATCAAAACCGAATGGCTTGAGCCAGATCAGATTAAGTTCTTGATTGTATCGCTCCTTGACCGCCTTGTAGAGCTCGGCAGCGTCGGCCAGCGGTTGGGCCTGCAGAATCACCGTCTGACCCACGCCGGTATATTCAACATACATGTCGATGTCAGCCTTGAGCAGCGCAGCATGCGCTTCAGTACTGCTCTTAAATGAAACAACCTTGACCGTGGTCCCGGTTCGTTCACCGATCAGTTCAGCAATGATATTGGCCAACACCTCTTGTTGCACCGAGCCGGTCGTGCCGATCTCGATCGACTTGCCGACACAACTAAAAGCCATGTTGGCAACACAGAGAATCAGCAGTAGTAAAACAGGAACAGACCGCAGAACTTTCATCATCGGTTAATCTCCTTCGGTTGGTCGGGTCGCATTAATCGGGCGATCAAGAGGGTCCGTAGCCGTCACACGTCCGAGTGACCAATCTCTACGTTGATCAAAAACTGTCTCTGCCGACAAACCGCTGACATTTCCCCACCAGTTGCGGGGAAAATCGAGTGCAGCTGCCTGCTGTTGCCCCATCTTTACCTGATAAGGCTCATTGTCAATAATATCGTTCAGTTCGAAGAGGGTCCGGCCTGCACCACGGGTCACTGCAAATATGCCAATTTGATTGTCGCTGATTCGGTTCCGTTGCACAACCCCCCTTCCGCCCCTTTCTTCATAGCGAATTCCGTGCCGGTTATGATGGAGGTAGCTCTCTTTCAGGCTGATATTCGCGGTTGAAAAGCGCACGCCATCAACATTGTAACGAAACTCACTGGACCTGATTTGGGCCCGGCAGAAGTGCACCTGTATCCCGCTATAGGCATACTCAGAGATCAGATATTCAATCTCAGCCTTGCGCGCGTAATCCAGATAGAGAAACTTCCAGTCTCCTGGCTGAGGGTTTGCTGCCCCACTGGTCAGCAAGATCGGACGGTCTGCGGTGCCGCGCGCGACAAATTCACCCTCGACGAATAGTTCAGCATCGCCGATGCCATCACCATCTCGATCAAATTTTGAAAAAACAAGTCTTGTACCCGGCAGCAGGGTCAGGCTCCCCTTACGGGTCACGCGTACCACACCGTTGATCCGTACCTCTCCCTGCCAAACCTGTTGGTCTGAAATAACCAGATCACTCACTTCGGATATCTGTAAGGATACACAGGAGGCGAGTAACAGCAGAGCGAGTAGCGACAGTAGCGGTCTCATTAGTGGTATGGCGTGACTTCAGCAGGTTCGCGGCGCACCTCGAGCGGAATTTCACCGAAGGCCTGTTCATAGCGTTCGATATTTTCCTTTAGAGCATGCAGAAGACGTTTGGCATGACGTGGCGAAACGATAATCCGCGAGCGAACCTTCCCTTTCAACTCCTGTGGCTGGACATAGATAAAATCGAGCGTAACCTCGGCATCAGTATGGTTAACAATTGCCAGATTTGCATAAGTCCCCTGAGCAACATCGTTATCAAGCTGTATCTCAAGTGACGGTTGTTTTTTTGTGTCTGACATAATCTAACTTCCTTTATTAATCCAGGCTGATTGGCATAACATGAATTTCGATTGGCTCATTTGTTCCGGGATTAATCGTCAACCCGTGGTCAGCGCGCCCCTCATAGAGGCCGAAGAGTTCACCCGGCGCCGGTGAATCACCATAGTCCTGACGAGCACCAATGTAGTAGGTCCCCGCCTCACGAAAACTGAGTTCAAAACGGCCGTCAGTTGCGGTCTTTGGGCTTAAAGCCGCCGGACGTTGATGACCGATGACCGGATCGGTATAGGCAAAAACATGTAAACCGCCACGCGGTTTTCCGGAACTGTCAAGAATCAGCCCTCTCAGTGTACTCGATCCCGGACGATCCGGCAGACCAGTGGTTTGTTCACTCGGTTGGCGGACCACCATGGGCAGTCGGACTTTCGTCATTATCCCGGCCTTGAGAGAGATCGGATTCCCCGCATACACCCCCAGCATATCCCCTTCGGCCAGGGGCCCAACCCGCGCAGCGCTTTGCCGCTTACGCGCAACCAGAAAATAATCGGTCTCCGGCAGACCATCGAAGACAAAAGAGCCATCCTCAGCCGTTGGAGCCGAAAGTCGATACCCCTGGCCCTTGAGATCTTCGGCAACATCAAGGTAGAGGGAAACATAGGCGCTTGAAAGCGGTTCACCACCCAGGGTCACGACCCCTTCAAGGGCGGCACTGTAGTCATCGGCATAGGCGGCTGTGACAGCAGTAGAGGTTTCAATCGCCTGTAACCCGGCCCAGAGGGAGTCCCCTTGCGCAAAGAGTGGGTTCCGGCCACAGAAGGCGAAATAACGTCCGTCCGCTGAACTGGCATAGAGAGCTACGAAGCCTTCAGGCAGATCGAGTTGGAACAGGCCATCAGCCTGGGTCAGGGCTGATTCCGCTAACGGTTCAACAGACGAATCGAGATCGGCGTAGGCTCTAACCTGTATGCCTCTGAGAGGCTCATTTCCCAGCACGACTCGCCCCTTAATTTGAGCCGAAAAGCTAGAGGAGACACAACCGAGAAGAATTAAAAGAGCAAAGATATATCTCATTGAGCGGGTCCGGTCCCTGCAACCGGCGCTGTCAGTAGCGGCTGAAAGCGAATTTCATCGAGACGATAACTGTCTGGCCCGAAGCCCTCGTAGGTGACCGTCGGCTTATCTTTGCGATCGTAAAAAAAATTCACATTTTGACCGGGCGAGGCCGAATTGAGCGTAGGGTTATGCTCTCCCCACCAATTCTCTGACAAATCGACGACATCTGTATAGGTAGTCGGTGCCTGACCAAGCATGGCGTTTTTACTGCCACGCTCCTGGGCTTTTTTCATCACCAGCTGTTTTGACCCCGAGCGCTTCTCCCAATCCGCACTCTGATAAATCCCAAGCCGCGCACCCTCACCGGTCTTTTCGAAATTATTCTGACGCACCAGGGGGTAGGAGGAATAATCGACGAATAGTCCCAATTTATTATCAGAAAAACTGTTCATGCGGATCTTGGGATTCGACTTGCGATTGTTGTATATGGCGGTCTCATTCCGTTCAAACAGGTTATTTTCAACCAGAGCAGAGCCGAACTGATCGTTCTGCAGCGCGGTCTTGTTCGCGATGAAACGATTATTTTTGACCGCCGGAAACGAGAATGAAAAGTTCACCAAACCATATTCGTTCTGACGAAAAAGATTATCTTCGATCAGCGGGGTATTCTGGGTCTGGTAACAGTAAAGCCCGACCCGATTCTCGATGAAGCTGTTTTTGCGTATTCTGTCCGGATACTGCTGCAGCAGTCCGACTCCCTGTTCATTCTTCTCAAACCGGTTATTTTCAATCAGTCCACGACTGTTATTAGAGGCAGTGATACCGCTCTTCTTGTGCCCCGTAAAACTGTTACCCACCACCCTGGGTGAGGAACGCATTTCAATCCCCAAGCCGAGACCGTTGTCCACGAACTGGTTGTCACGTATCTCTGCACTCGATTCGCGCAGCAACTTGACCGCCGCCTCGCAGTTGCTAAACCGGCTGCCGCTGATCAGGGGCGAAGTCGCAATAATCCCCAAGGCCTGAGCGCAATCACTGAACCTTGCCTGGACAATTCGACTTCCGGGCGCGGCTTCAATAAAGCTGATCCCTTGCCAACCCGGGACAGTATCAAAAATAACCGGTTTCTCCGGCGTTCCCTCTATCAGGAGTTGCCCTTGAACCGAAATCCCATGAGAGGGATCAAGAACCTTAACCCTTGTCCCGGCGGCTATACGCAGAATCCCGCTTGCGGTAACCTGCACCGAGCCCGTCATCTCAACCAGGCCTTGCCACTCGATCTCCTGTTCGATTTTCAGCGACTCGGCCTGGAGCAGAAATGGCACAAAAAGGAGTCCAACCAAAAGCTTAAGGGTGCGGACTAACATCGATCCTGACCTCCCGACTCATCTGTTGCGCGGACAACCTGATACCCGCATTTTCAGCACTCTGCAGTTTGCCATACAACTCACCCGTTGCCGCCGGGCCGCCGATAGCCTCACGGGCCAGCAACCAGTAAGTCCCGCTTTCAGGCATTAGAAGGCTGAAACGGCCATCTTCATCAGTGGTTGCGGAGATATAAGCCGGCGTGCCGGTCATGGTTACACTGCGATAGGCAAAGACCCTCACACCCTCGGCGGGCAGAGCGCCCGGTCCGACAACAGAACCCGCAATCCCTGAAAAAACCGCATCAGGATCTTCCTCCAGCATCGACAGGCGCGTGATGGTTTCAAGCTGAATGTTCTTCAACTCATTCTTTTCGATATGTAGAGGATTTCCGTAATAGAAGTTGAAATAATCACCAATTTCGATCGGACCATACTGACCGCCCTTCATGCGCTTGCGTGCCAACAGCCAATAATCGCCCGGCGGCAACGACATGCGAAATCTGCCCTTCTCAACCGGCTGAATAAACCAGGCAGGTCCCTTGAAGTCGCTTTCGGTCGATTTGTAAACATAGAGATAGGTCCGCTCAAGGGGTTGCTCCTGAAAACTGATTTCACCCCAGACACCGGAACGTTTGCCTGGTTTAGCCGACTCTTCCGCCGGAATCTTGATCAGATTAAAACCGACCTGACGAAAACCATCTGCCGGGACCACAATCGGTGCGCCGCTATAGTAACAGAAGAAATCGCCCGGTTTTGGGCTGGTCGAAAAATTGCGCGCGGTCAAATAATAGCGCCCACGCGGCAGTTCAAGTCGATAGGTCCCATCCTGAGCCGTCGGTTCAGAGACCGCAATAACCTGCTCGGCGGCAATAGCATCTATCGATCGATAAGCCCTGACAGGTACACCGGGGATCAATTCTCCGCGCCAGGCAACGCGGCCCTTGATGCCGGTAGCGGCCAACAGACTGGATGGAACAAGCATCAGACAGATCAAAAGGCCAAGAGCGATTTTCATTTCAGAACCTCGAGGGTATATGGCTGCGGACTAAAGGGGGACCAACGTACCAGATCAAGCGGGTAGCTTCTGCCATCCTCTTCAAAAAATGGTTGATCGCGACCGTCATCAATCCAGCCCAGATTAGCCTCAGGCCCCAGACCCTTTAGTGCGGCGGTCTCCTGCTCTCCCCACCAATTCTCTCTGGCATCAACCGTTCCATCGAGACCATGGGTTCCCCGTTGTTGCTCAGTGATCTCATTCTGTTTCCGCCCACCGAAGGCACCATGTCCAGAGATCTGCTGCTCCCTCGCTCCAGCCCCCTTCTGCTCTTCCCATTGTGAAGATTGAAACTCGAGGATCAGGGCGCGTTGATTGGAGACAAAATCGTTATGCCGAATCTGTGGATAGGAGGAGAAGCTGACATGGATTGCGCGGCTGTTGCCCTTGAGAAGGTTCAACTCAATCAGCGGATCTGCACGTCGATAGAGTTCAATCCCGGTCTGATTTTGCTCGATCCGATTGGCGACAATTTTTGGTCGTGCGGTGCGATCAACCTTGATGCCGATGTTATTGTTGCGAAAGTCGTTGTTCTTAACCAGCAGGTCACTGCCAAAATGTGAGATCATCAGCCCGGTCGGGTTATCGATAAACAGATTTTCGGTAAACTGTTGTGGCAAGGCACGGTAGATATATGCGCCAAACTTGCCCTGCTTCTCAAAACGATTACCCCTGACCACCGAGGTCACTTCATCCTTGATAAACAGGCCAACCCGGCTGTTATTGCGGAAGATCGAATCTTCGACCCGCGCGCGACTCTTCTGCCGGAGTTCAATCCCGATCCGGTTATCCTCAAGTAACAATTCCGTGAGTTGCGGTGCCCCACCAATCACGCTGATCCCGGTCTGTGCGCCGGTTATCCGGCAGCCTTTAAGCCAGGTTTGTGAACTGGTCCCCTTCAGGGTTATTCCGGGCCAATTGCGACCGCTGAATTCAACCTCGGTGGCCTGCAACTCACCGGCAACCTCAATCCCGGCCTCAGCAAGAACGCGGGTGCCCGGAGCAATAATCAACCGGCCCTCTTTTGCTACGCGCAGGCTCTCAGTGACGCGAATCTCACCCTGCCAGCGCTCCGGGCCATCAATGACCCTGGCGGCTGCACCAGTCGGAATATTTAACAACAGAAAAATGATCAGTAGAAACCGCATCACCAGACCTCTCGTACCAGGATATCGCCGAGATCAGTCGCTTCGTTCAGCCTGACCTCAATACCATGATCAGGGCGATCATCATAGGTACCGACCCATTCTCCAGGCTCCAGCGGGCCGCCAAAGGTACTGCGAGCACCGACAAAAAACTCGCCACCCTTTTCCAGATAGATTGTAAATTGGCCATTAGCAGTGGTCGGCGACGAAATAAAATTCGGTTTTCCGATCATCCGGTTGTCTCGATAGGCAAAGAGGTAAATCCCGGCAACCGGTGCCTGCTCTTCGTCAATCACCCGCCCACTCAGCCAGGTCGTGGTCCGGGTGAACTTTCCTTTGGTCAGACGACGTTGTTTTGCGCTACTGGTGACCGGCGCGAGAGTCCAGGGCTCCAATTGTCGCTGTTCACCGGCCTTCAGGACCAGCGGATTACCTGGGTACTCGCCATTGAGATCACCGGTCTCAGGGTTGCCGACCCGCGACCCGTCATTGCGCTTACGCGCGGCCAGCCAGTAACGTCCAGCGGCCAGCTTGAGGGTAAAGCGTCCCTGCTCATCGGCGCGCACGACCTGACCATAGGCTGGACCGGTCAAGGCATCCCCGCGGGTGTAGACATAAATAAAGGCATCCACCAGGGCTTCACCCGCGAGCAATAGTTGTCCATTGGCACTCGTTTTGCCATCGGCGCTGATAGCGCCCTCAAAACCGACCTCCTTGAGTCGTAGCGGTTTAATCGCAGTGTAACTTTTTTTGACCACGACCGGATTCTGTGGATATTCAGACATCAGCATCCGGTTGACTCCACCGCCCTGCTCCTTCTTCTTGCCGACCAGGTAATATTCTCCAACGGGAAGGGTCGCACGAAAGGCACCGCTTGTATCGGTGGTCGCAACGCTGAAGGGTGAGGAGGAACGTTCATTGCCGCTCTTTAGATAAAATTCGACCCTGGCCTGGCTGAGCGGCTGTTGCTCAAAGAGCAGTTGGCCCTCCACCCCGGATTCTCCAGAAGTACAGGCCTGGACAAACAGCAACAGGGCCAGAGTCAATAATCGGCAAAAAACAGTCATCAGGTCTGACTCCTCGGCAGCAAAAATATTGCCCCCAGATAGATTGAAGCTCCCAGCAGAATTGTCGCGTTGAAGCCGAAATTCATCGCCACAACCACCGCCAGGATGGTCCCCAGCACGCTGGCTGCACCGTTGATCCCCCAGCTCCAGGGGATGGCGCTGCCATCTTTATGTAGCAATGCAATCCCGAGCGGCAATGGCATACCGAGCAAAAGTCCCAGTGGCGCAATCAAGAGGATGGCAATCAAACAACGCAGCAGTAATGACAGCCCGACCAGCGAGGTCAGAAGCCCCGGCAGGAGATAGCAATAGATTGGAGTGAGCAAGACGAGTGCCAAGATGATTCGCGTCAGAAAAGCCCTGTCGCCACTCTTGGGGACCGACAAGCGACTGCCGATTCCGGAAAAGATCAGCAGGGCAAAAAGGATAACCGCCAGGGAGTAGATCGGGTGACCGAGAAAGAGGATGAAACGGCGCAGCAAGCCGATTTCGATCATCATAAAACCCAGCCCCAGACAACTGAAATAACCGGCCCGGCGCAGTGCCATACCGCCGGAACCCTTCTTACGGCTCAGCAGCAGGGGCAGAGCGAAGACCAAGGCGACCAGAATGGCTGTTACCACTAGCAGGTTACGCAGAATCAGAATGGCGCGATCCTCAAAGGGGCTCCGTTCCGGGAAAGAGAAGAGATCCAGAAAGGCTGCCGGTTTGAGCATATAATAGAAGAAGGGGCGGTTATCATCGGTCGGGGTAATATCGAAGGGGAATTCGCGATAAAACTCATCACTCCCCCTTGAAGCGATCAGCGACTTAAAGGTCTTGTCGCCCTTCTCTTCGCCCGGCAGATAGACAATATCGTAATCCTGCTGCCGCGCTATTTCACGCAGGTTTTCAAGCTCGGCCTGGGTAAAGGGGCTCTTCTTAAGCATAAAATTAGCCAGCCCGCGCTCCTTGATCACCGCGATATGAGCGGCAGGTTCTGCAACCCCTTCCCGCTTGAGCAGCTCAAGGCCCAAGGAGACCAGCCGCAGGCTTTCCCGTTCAAAAATAAAACGGGAGATGGTTAGAACCCCATGGGGCTTGAGATGACCCCAATAGTCCTGAAAGGCCTCAAGGGTATAGAGATTGTTCTCGGAGAGGGTAAAGGCTCCGGCCGCCGGAGGCATCCGCCCGAAGACCGCAGAGGCCTGAATGATATCGAAGCGATCCTGGGTGCGTCGAATGTAACTGCGCCCTTCGGCAATCTGCAACTCAATGCCGGGTCGCCGATAGAGTGCGCCGGTGAAATCGGCAAAACGCACGTTGACCGCCTCGACGATCAACGGGTTGATCTCAACCGGAACAATGCGTTTGGCTCCGTTGGCAAGAGCGGTCAAAACATCCTTACCGCCGCCGGGGCCGATAATCAGACTTTCAGCCTGGGGGCGCAAAAGATAAGCAAGATTGATAACATTTTGACGAAAAACTGCAGGGTCTCATCCCCTTGCCAGCGATACATGGTGGTATAGCCGGTGTCATCAACCACCATCCCCAACTGCTCAGGAACCGGTCCCCGATAGTTGCGCGACAGACCCCAGGCCCGGCCCATCTCCTCCGCTTGCGCCGGATAGACCGCGACCCGCGAAAATGAGTTCCAGGAGCGCCACAACAGGTTGGGTTCGTAGCGACCGCGCGCAAAATGGATGTCGGCGAAGCCGCCAATCTGGTTGCCGACCCCCAGGGTCAACAGCAGTAAGGCAACAGCCGCAAGCAGGCGGCGCATCTTGCTCGGTCGTGGTGTCAGCAGAAATGCTCCCAGCACAAAACAGAGTCCAACCACCAATAGCCCGGTTATCCCACCAACCAGTTTGAGCACCAGAATAATCAGCAGACAGCCGGTTCCCGCCCCCAGCAGGTCGAAGAAATAGAGTCGGCCGATATGGCGATGATAGCGGCCGAACAGCAGAGTCACGACCAGACCGCTAAAGAAAAACGGTAGCGCGGTGGCCAAATAGAGCAGGGCCAACAGCAGCAGTTGACCGATCTCTAGCGAATGGCGGACATTCCCCTGTTGGAAAGGCTGATAGAAAGGTTGGTGAAAGAAGGAGAGGACGCGAAAACCGAACTGGGGATCGGCACGAAACAGCAGAAAGACTGAAAATAACAGAAGTGTTGATAGGCCTGCAGCCAAGGCAAAAAGAGCCAGTTGTCCGACCTTCTCGGCAGAAAACCACGCCGGACGCAGATAAACCAACAGAGCGGACGCGCCGAGACCAAACAGCGCCAGACTGATCGCCATCGAAGCAAAGTGGTACCACATCAACACCGAGAATATGCGGGTCAGTAGCAGTTCATACATCAGGGTCGCCATGCATACGACAAAAATGCCACTACAGAGCGACGAGAACCGTTCAGGCACTGCTATTTTACTCACTTGCGGTTTTCCTCCCGGACCAACTGCAGGGCATGCAGATTCTGGTCACGACTGCCGAAATAGAGACGATTCCCTGTCACCAAGACCTGCGATTGGATCGCACCCTCGACCCTGTAGCTCGCAAGGGTACGCCCGCTGTCGAAATCGAGGAGATAGAGGTTCCCCTCATTGTCACCAACCAGAAAACCGGCATTACTGACAACCGGCGAAGCATAGATCGATCCAGCCAGCGAACGAGACCAGATTGTCTGGCCGGTGGATGGATTAATTTTCGACACAACTCCTGCAGCGGTGGCGACAAAAATCGCATCATGAGCTACCAGCGGGGCTGAATAGAAGCTCGCCTGCGCGAGATTTTTTTGCCAAAGAATGGTCCCATCTGGGCCGAAGGAGGTTAGAACCCCTGATTTATCGAGCACAAGGATATTATCGGACTGCAGAACTGGAGAGGAGAGCAGGGGGGCCGCAAGCTCCTTCTGCCAAAGCAACTGGCCAGCAGTATTCAGCGCAGTCAAAACATGGTTGCCACTGGTCTGGTAGATGATTTCCCGATCAACCAAGGGCGTCGCGCGCAGCGGCATCCCGGCATCAAAGGACCAGAGTCGATTCAGACTCTTCCGATCAAAAGCGTAAAGGGTGCCGTTCCAGGCCGGCAACAGCAGCAGCTGTTCGGTCATAGTCAGGCCCGCCTGCCGATGATCATCGGCCGGGCTTGACGGATATTCGTATAACAGGCGGATGCGACCATCGGCTTGATCTACCCGATACAGCTGCCGACTCCAATTTTGAAGGAAAACCCCCCCATCCACGGCCAGCAGTCCGCCATCAACAACGTCCCTGGTATCGACTTCCCACAACAGCTTCCCATCAGAATCAACAGCCCTCAAGAAACCATCCCAGGATGCGACGAAAATCCTTCCATCGACCTCGACCGGAGCAGCATCGACAAAGCCTTTGGATGCCATTCTCCACAAGGGCTTAAATTGCGCTCTCCGCTGAAGTCCGGCACTAAATAGCCAAGCTGAAACGGGTGCAACATCTACATGCCCGAGCTCAGGGTCATCCTGTCGGTCATAAATTGATTGATCAATAGCGGTAAGGTCAGCACTCCCCCACCAATTGCCAGCAAGGGCAACATCCTCAGCAAAAAAGTCTCCAAGCTGAAGGTTGATGTCATTCTGGTAAATGTTGTTCCTGCTGATGACCGATTTACCTGGTTTTTCAAACAAGAAGATGCCAGCACGATTATTACGAATAATATTGTCGACCAGAGTGACTTCGGAATCACGAAAATTGATCCCTTTACCACTATTGTTCTCAATCAGGTTGTGCTGGAATAAAAAGCGCGAACGACCGAGCCGACAACCGTCGATATTGTGGTGGATATGACTGTTTCGCATATGACCACGCGTAAAGTGAGCATGTAAAGTATAGGCACTATCGCGGAATTCACACCAATCAAAAAGAAGTTGCCGAGCAAAATCACTGCGGATCTCCAGCCAGTCAGCGGGCATAGGATCGGACTCTGCGGAGAGGAATCGGATTGGTTTTTGTTCTGTTCCTGTCGCAACAAGGCTGCCCTTGACTATAATCGTCGCGTCACCCAAACCATCCCGATTGGAATCTCGGCGTACAAAACGAATACTGGTTCCCGGTGCGATCGTCAGTGTCACACCCTTAGCGACAGTCACTTCACCATCAACAATAATTTCGCCCTGCCACAAAGTATCAGATCTAAGCAGGATCTTCCCTGTCAAAAGGGTTTGTTGTTGAACTGTCGGCGGCAGTGCACATCCAACAAGCAAAAAAAGCAGGAGGATCAATATACGCATGGACTTCCTATTTGTAGCCAGAGAGGACAAAACGGATAACAAATCAGCAGGATATGTTCCAATTTTACGTAACATCCAGAAAAAAAGAGAGCCGCAACAGCGGCTCTCTTTTTCAAACACAATGTATCGATTCAAAAAATTACTTGGTCGCTGTAACCTGACCTAGAGTCGGCTCAACAATTTCAAGCAGTTGACCTGTACGGACGCCATTAATACGCGTCTCAATTCCACTTGGAAAGATCGCAACCACATCGTAGCTGGCAGCAGCATCAAGGCCGAAGTGAACAGTTAAAGGATTCTGAGCACAAAAACCGGTAGCAGTAGATACATCACGTAGCGCAACCAGCTTGCCATCTTTGAAAACCGTAATTCTGGTACCAACAGCGTCACGATTAGAAACACTTCCAATCGCTTTAACCTTAAGCCAGTTTTTGTCGTTCTGATCGTTCAGATAAAGTTTGTTGGCTGCGCCCCAGTTGACAACATAGAGGTCAAGGTCACCATCATTGTCAACATCAGCAAAAGCCGTCCCTTTAGTACGAACAGTTGAACACTGTAATTGAGGCTGCGTGCTGGCAACATCGGTGAAGTTACCTTTGCCATCATTCACATAAAGCTGATTAGCAAGTTTGCAGTCACCTTCATAAAGGTCAAGGTCACCATCGTTATCAATGTCACCAAAGGTCGGTCCCTTGCCCCAACCTTGATGATCCTTCTTAACACGGTCAGATGCGACAGCAAAAATACCCTGCCCATTATTCAGGTAAAGTCCGTTTTCACCAACATAGTTGGAAACGAAGAGGTCGAGATCACCGTCGTTATCAATATCAGCAAAAGCAGCACCGAGACCCCAGTTCGAATCTTCAACCCCAGCTTCACGAGTCACATCTTTAAAGGTACCGTCACCCTTATTCAGGTAGAGACGATTTGGCTCACCAGCAGGATAACGACCATTGACGACATAAAGGTCTTGAAGGTTATCACCATTCACATCAGCCCAAACACCCATCCAACTCCAGGAGAGATCGCCAACGCCAGCTAAATCAGTAACATCAGTAAAGGTCCCATCACCATTGTTACGATAAAGTACATTCTTGGCACCAGGACCATAATTGGCACAATAGATATCCAGATAACCGTCGTTGTCATAATCAACAAAGCTCGCAGAATATGTGAAGGACTTCAGTCCAACACCAGCTTTATCGGTAACATCTTCAAATTTACCATTACCTAGATTATGGAACAGACGATTCGCTTCAATTTCGTAGCGACCACCTTTCGCCAGATAGAGATCGACAAGACCATCATTGTCATAATCACCAAAAACACTTCCCATGCTAAAGCCTGGGTCATCGATGCCGGCGCCAGCTATGGCGGTAATATCTTCAAAAAGACCGCTACCGTTATTGCGGAAGAGCTTGTTGGTACCACCCTTGTTTGAAACATAGAGATCAACAAAGCCGTCATTGTCGATATCGGCAAAAGCGACACCCTTGCCCAGACCATCATCGGCAACACCTGATGTTTTGGAAATATCAGCAAAATCCTGTGCAAAAACTGGACTTGCCAGAAGAGCAACAGCAGCAAGCAAAATCAGGGGACGAACAGACCAACTCATCATCTCAATTTCTCCTTTTTTATGTCGATGCTCCCTGGAGCAGGACAATCGACAACTAAAATACTATTCGGCAACAAAAATTATTAGTCATAAATATGTAGCGACCGACACGTTAAATCGCGAACTGGCGGGGCAGGTTCGCCATGTGACGGCAACTAACGACAAAAAGCAGCATGTAACTGAGCTTAACGTTTCATGTGCAAAAAGCAAGCCCTAATGACAATGACAAAAAGCTGTCGCTTTAAGCCCGCAACAGACCAAAGATACTCAAGAAATTATCTGCAACAACAGACCCATAAGAACTGACAATCCGAGCCCCAAAGCAACAAAGACAAACAGCAACCGGCGGCTAAACATAGCTCCCAAAGCAACCATCGCGGGCAAACTCGTCACGGGACCAGCAAGCAACAGCGTATAAGCCGCACCCTTGTCAATCCCCATTGAAAGCAACCCAGATAAAATCGGAATTATTGGAATCTGATTGGTCGGCAACGGAAGACCGATCAGTGCGGCCATCAACAAAGACCAAAAACTTTCAGCCCCAACAAGAAACTTAATCCAGGCCACCGGAATCAGTGTAACTATGAATGCTTCGAGGACAATCGCAAGCAACAGGTAAGGTCCGATAAAGAGTGCGGCATCAAGACTTCGATCAAAGATAAAGCGTAATTTGTTGGCGCGCGGGACAATCTGCATTCGCTTTACATGCACCCCGGCAACCGCTCCGATATCGGCAGCAGGAGCCAAGGAACCGTCTTCACGATATAACGGCTTAAGCAGAATCATATCGCTGTTCAGCCAGCCTCGATGCTCAAGAAAAAGAACACTGAACCCCGAACCCAGACCAAGAACCGCAGCTCCGACAATTTTATAGATTGCCCAGTCTGGCCCAAGCCCGCTCCAGGTTAAAAGAAGAGCATCTGGACCCATCACAGGCGATGTCACCAATAGCGCCATGAGAGGAGCCAGGGGAGTCCCCACCATCGCCAGAGAGATAAATATCGGCAATATTCCGCAAGCACATAAAGGCGAAATCATCCCTATCGCTACAGCCAGTGGAATCGCAAAACTCCCTGCCCGCACAATAGAGTCGCGAACCTTAAGGTCTAGCTTATAACCCTTGATCAGTCCGACGAGTAAAACAGAAAGAAGAAAAATCCACCACATCTTGCCGGTTTCTAGCAAAATAACATCGAAAAACTGCTGCCACCAAGGGGCGTTCAAAGAACACTACCGGTTTGAATAATTTTCATCAGAGTGGATTCCTCAGCAGAACGAAAACCCTCAAGTAAAGAGTCTCGCTCTGTATCGCTGTCCAGCAACCGATAAGATGCCGCCAATTCCAATGTCTTTGGCAACAACTCGATTTCCCATTGGGTGCTTCGATCAGCAAAATGTAACAGATGCCGGCCCTGCTCTTCGACCTGCAGTTCTTCAAAATTCAGTGACAAACGAATTCCATCGCGAGCACAAGTCTGCATAAAGTAAGTCGCCCCCTGTAACTCACTTTCCAACCTTCGCAGCGCTGCCCAACCCAATCTCACGCCTAGGGTACTCATCGGACAGTAGTGGCCGTGACGCTCTGCCAACTCTACAAACAGTTGCGGTGCTGGCAAATCAGATACGCTCACTGCAATAGCCACAAGCTAAAAAGCATAATGATGCGGACAATCGTTTTCGTAGATCTCATGATAGATTCTGGTCATGTCGGGAGTCAGCCAGTAGCGCACCTCTTTTAGAGACTTGAGAAAAAGTGCCATCGTGACTTCAGGAGCATCTTCTTTAATAGCATTGACTGTAGCTCTTTTGCACAAACTCTCGGCGTCCCAGCCGACATAACCTTCAGAGAGTTCAGCCAACATTTCACGATCAACGTCGGCGGCCAAATTAGGCATCTGATCCAGATAGATATCAAGCATTTCGCGCCGGTCAATAACACGTGGGGGGTGAACAAAAACTTTACGATTAAAACGTTTCTTCTCTTTGATAATCGCCTGATCAACAGTATCAATCCGATAGCAGCTGCCAACCAGCATGACATTCTCCACCTTATTGATCCGATCAATCTGTTCAACAAAAAGTCGATTCAACTCTTTAGTAGCAAAGGTCGGAGGAATGCCGCGCAGGTTACCTGGACCCCATTCATAATCGCAGCCTACGCGGGGAGCCAGCCATTCACAATCGGAGATAAAGAGGACACAAGGCGCCTCGTGGATTGCGGTATCAAAAGCCTCGACCAGCTCTTCACCCTTACCGAGCATCTCCTGCCCACTGATATAGACAAAAGAAGCACCAGCTTCCTTGGCACAGGCTTCTGCGAGCATTGTAATCCCGACGCCAAGCGGTCCCCACATCATAACGCCTGCCGGAATTCCAAGTTGATGTTTTTTGATCATTTCAGGCTTCTGCAATGGCAGACAAACCATCTCCTTCAGGATCTCTTTGACCTCGGCAAAACCGCCAATATCATCCCATTCAAGAATAGGGTCACGAACTTCGTAAAAGATATTCTCAAGTTTTTTATGCATTTTTATCTTCCAACGTCAAAGGGGAAGGTTGCGTTTTCAGACAGTTGCAGCCAACCATCTGCCATTTTTCGAATTAAAAGTCAGAGCAACAAATATGCCACTGATCGATCAGAGATCATTTAATAAACGATAGACCTGCTGCTCAACGTTCCAGATAAAAGCAGCCTCGTCTGTCTTGCCGCTGTCCTCGTAAAGGACGCGCTCACGATCCAGGGTTTCATGCACCTGTAACAATACAGGCGAAAGCTTGCTCTCAAGCCGCATCTGTGGAATCTCTCCGACCTGCTCACTCCATTCGGACAATTCTTCTTGACCTTTTTTCAGCAGACTCACAGCGCGGTCAATCCTTACACCATCAGGCTGACCAGAAAATTTATTCACCAACTCATCTGATATCTGTGCCAACTGACGAAAACGATCAGCAACTTTCATAGTCTTTACCCTTCCTCAGTTCGTAAAAGTGCGCCATCCTAAAACAATTGCCGATCAAAAACAATTTCTGAGCTACCGATTGATTTCAATCCCCACCCTTATTGACTTTGGCCCTTCTCGCCTGCTAGGTTCAGTCAACAAACTAATCAGCCCTGGGGGCGTGCCTGACACTGAGAGCTTTGCAGCAAGCGAAGCAACCCCTTGCACCTGATCCGGATCATACCGGCGTAGGGAAGCGGCAGTATTAACATTCCAGTTATGAATGTTTAAAGCCGCAATTTTTGCGGTTTTTTTTATTTAAAGAGACTAGAACCATTGATCAAAATCCAACTCAACGAGGTTCCACTGGAACTTCAAAGTGAAATCAGCCTCCATCAGTTGCGAGATCAGCAACAATTGGATGCTGATATCCTGATAATTAACGGGTTTCCTGCCCTCGAAGATCGCCAACTTAAAGATGGCGATCAGGTGGTCATGATTAAACGTGGGTATATCCCTGATGCCGAACAACTTGAGACGCTGATGATGGCACGCCACACACCCGGAGTCCATGCCCGGATTGCGCAAAGTCGCGTTGGCATCGCCGGTGCCGGCGGCCTGGGTTCAAATATTGCGATATCTCTGGCGCGAGTCGGCGTGGGACAACTGGTGATAGCGGATTTCGATCTGGTCGAGCCCTCTAATCTAAATCGTCAGCAGTATTTCATCGACCAGATCGGCCAGCCAAAGGTCACAGCACTCAAGGAGAACCTGCAGCGCATCAATCCTTACGTGAAGATAGATACCTTCAATGGCAGGATCACCCCACAGAATCTGAATCAGGTCTTTACTGATATCGATGTCATGGTCGAGGCCTTCGATGCTCCGGATCAAAAGGCAATGCTGACAGCGGCGCATCTGCAACAGTCCCCTGAATGTCCGCTGGTAGCAGCATCAGGCATGGCTGGTTATGCTGCATCAAACAGCATTCAGACCAAGAAAATTCGCGACAACTTTTATTTAATCGGTGACCAAATAACAGCAGCACAACCAGGTCAGGGCCTCATGGCTCCCCGCGTCAGCATCGCTGCTGGCCATCAAGCTAATGCCGTTTTACGCTTATTATTGGGAGAAAAACCAGAATGAATATGCATGTCAACGGTGAAAACCATCAATTTGATGCTGGCTTAACTATTGGACAGCTCCTGAAGCAACTGGAGCTACAGCCTGACCGAGTTGTACTGGAACTCAACCAGAACATTCTTAATACGACTGACAGCATAAACACTGAGCTGCACGAAAAGGACAAGCTCGAAATCATTCAGTTTGTCGGTGGGGGTTGACGTGCAAACAGAGGGTAAAAAAACTATGGATCCACTCGTAATTGCCGGACGCAAGTTTAACTCACGCCTGATGGTCGGAACCGGCAAATTTTCGTCGAATCTCGCCATGCAATCAGCCATGGAATCCTCGGGCTGCGAAATAGTCACCGTCGCACTGCGCCGTGTCGACATCAACAACCCCGGCGACAACATGCTGCAACATATAGATCGTGAGCGCTACCTGCTCCTGCCAAACACCAGTGGCGCCCGTGATGCTGAAGAAGCAGTGCGTCTGGCACGTCTGGCCCGTGCGGCGGGCTGTGAGCCCTGGATCAAGCTTGAAGTTACTCCGGACCCATACTATCTGCTTCCGGACCCGATCGAAACGCTCAAGGCCGCGATTATCCTTGTCAAAGAGGGATTCAACGTTCTCCCCTATATGCCCGCCGATCCGGTCTTGGCTCGACATCTTGAGGAGGCTGGCACAGTTACAGTCATGCCACTTGGCGCACCAATCGGGACCAATCGCGGTATGCGCACGCGTGATCTTATCAATATCATTATTGAGCAGGCCAATGTACCGGTTGTGGTCGATGCAGGACTCGGCGCACCTTCGCATGTTGCCGAGGCAATGGAGATGGGTGCGGATGCCGTTCTGGTCAACACCGCACTCGCAGACACCCCAAACCCTGCACTTATGGGCGAAGCGTTTAAAAATGGCGTAGAAGCTGGTCGCATGGCCTATCTTGCCGGGCTTGGACCACAACGTGCCAAAGCGCAAGCCTCAAGCCCTCTTACCGGCTTTTTGAGGGAGGAGTAAGTGAGTTTCTTTGATCTGCTTCAAAAATATCCCGCTACTGAGCTACTGCAACGTTTTGAACAAGTCGAAACTCGGGATATCGACAGAGCACTGACGCGGTCCAAATTGTCAATTGATGATTTCCTTTGTCTCATATCACCCAAGATCAGCGACAGCCAGATTGAAACCTTGGCAGGAATCGCCCATCGTATCACCAGCCAACGTTTTGGCCGAACAATTCTGCTTTACGCCCCACTCTATTTGTCGAATGAATGCCACAACGGCTGTAAATATTGTGGATTCAGTGCCGACAATCATGATCTACGCCGCAAAACCCTGAATGATGATGAAATTCTGCGCGAGGCGGAGCATCTGCATCGTCAGGGATTTCGCCATATTCTACTACTCACCGGAGAAGCCCCGGAAGCAGCCGGGGTCGACTTCATTGAACATGTCGTACGTCTACTCTCCAAACGCTTCAGTTCCTTGTCTCTCGAGGTTTTTCCGATGTCACGTGAGGAGTATCAACGACTCGTGGATGCTGGCGTCGATGGATTAACGCTCTACCAGGAGACCTACGACCAGAAACTCTATCCTGACCTGCATCCTTACGGTCCGAAGAGCGATTTCAAATTCCGCCTCGAGGGCCCAGAACGTGCTGGTCAAGCAGGGCTGAGACGGATTGGCATAGGCGCCTTGCTCGGTCTCGGCGACTACCTCACAGACGCTTTCTACACAGGATTGCATGCGCGCTATTTAATGCAACGCTTCTGGCGTACTCAAGTAACAATCTCGTTTCCGCGCCTGCGCCCGGCGGAAGGGGGATTTACACCTCGCTCGTTCGTCAGCGATCGCCAACTCACCCAACTAATTTGTGCCCTGCGGCTACTCGCACCCGATGCAGGTTTAGTACTCTCGACCCGTGAAAATGCCGAACTGCGTGACAACCTGCTACCACTCGGCATCACCCAGATGAGTGCCGGTTCCTGCACCGCGCCTGGTGGCTATGAAGGAGATGAAGGGGAAGGTGAGCAATTTACGATAAGTGATCATCGGACCCCCGAAGAGATCCGCAATATTCTCGCTGAACGTGGCTATGAGGCGGTCTGGAAGGACTGGGATGGAGCCTTTGTAGATCAACGTACATGAGCTTACAACCGCCCCACCAGTTTCCGCCGCTCTACCTGATCACTGATCGTAAGATTTCCTCGCCAGACCTGCTTAGTGCGCTTGAGTCTGCGCTTCAGGGGGGAGTGCGGATGGTTCAGTTACGGGAGAAAGATCTCTCTTCGCCGGAACTGAAAAAAATTGCCGTAAAAGTCCTGAAACTGACCCGCTCCTACGGTGCCAGGTTGCTCCTGAACGGCTCTCCCGAGCTAGCTGCTGACATCGGAGCTGATGGCGTTCATCTTGGAATCCATTCCTGTCAAATCTATTCCGCCAGAATCATCCTCGGTGAACGGTCTCTGATCGGCTATTCTGCACATAGTTTGCAAGAGGCCGAAAGTGCAGCCGAGCAGGGTGCCGACTTCATCACCTTCAGCCCGATCTACCACACTGCATCAAAGGCAGAATATGGCCACCCTCAAGGTTTGCAATCCCTGGGTAGCATTTGTAACAAGGTGCCTATTCCTGTTTATGCCCTAGGCGGAATCACGATTAATCGCGTTAGCGAAGTGCTCAGTGCCGGAGCATACGGAGTTGCACTTATTTCCGCAATACTCGCCGCCACTGATATTGAAAATGCATCACAACTGCTTCTTCATGAAATTTCAAATTTTAAAGCTAGTTGAGAGATAAGCTCTGATCGACTAGAATGTTCTAAGTATCCGCCTTACCACTGGAGGCCCCATGGATGCTTTACTTGTCTTGCTCATTCTGTCCATCGCCATCCTACTCTTTGCCGGAAATTGGATCCGCGTCGATCTTGTCAGTTTAATGATCTTGTTAGCTTTGGCCATTACCGGTCTGGTGACCCCGACAGAGGCTTTTTCCGGATTCAGCAATCCGGCCGTTATCACTGTTGCCGCTATGTTTGTCATCAGCGCCGGGCTCACCCATACCGGTGCCTTGCGCCCCTTAACATCCCGTCTCTTGAAAATTTCTGGAAAGAAAGAGGGTCGCATGGTGCTAACGATCATGCTGACCGCTGCGATTCTTTCTGCGTTCATCAACAATATCGCTGCAACGGCACTGCTCATGCCTCTAACAATTGAGATGAGCCAAAAAGGTGGTGTCAGTCCCTCAAAGCTTTTGATTCCGCTAGCCTTTGGATCGCTCTTGGGTGGGGTCTGCACTCTGATTGGAACTCCACCTAACCTTCTCGCTAATACCCTGTTGCAACAACATGCAGGTGTCACTTTTTCAATGTTTGAATTTACTCCTATCGGTGTCATTCTTTTGATAGCCGGAATTTTTTATATGGTGACAATCGGGCACCGTCTGTTACCTGAACGCAAATCAGGGAACCTCACAACGGCTTATCAGGTCAAAGCTTATATCGCCGAAGTTGAGATCCTCAGTGGGGCCTCAATAGCCAACAAGACCATTGCGGCCTCACGATTTGAAGAAAACCACAAACTTAAAGTTCGGGCTATTCTGCGCGGTCAACATAAATTTCCCTTTCCACACCGAAATCACAAGCTACTTGAGGGTGATATCCTGTTTGTTGAGGGGAGCCCTAAAACAATTCTCGAACTGCACCGTTCAGAGGGATTACAAGTTGTTCCGGAAAAAGAATACCCAAAAGATCCATTCAGAGACAGAGAAGACGTTTTAGTGATTGAAGCATCACTGACTCCAACAAGTGAAATGGTCGGTAAGACACTGCGAGAGGTTAAATTTGCGGAGACTTATGGGTTGACGGTTCTTGCCATCTGGAGGTCTGGAGCTCCTGTAGTCCGCAAAGTTGACCATGTGATTTTACGTTTTGGTGATGTCCTGTTGCTACAAGGGACCCGGGATCATGTTATCCACCTTGGTCAAAGTCATGGTTTTCTATTACTTGGAGACATAGAAACAAGTCCTTACCGACGACACCGAGGCCCAGCATCGATTGCAATCCTGGCTGCTGCAGTCCTGCTCGCGACAACCGGGATCCTCCCAATTATGCTCTCAGCAACACTTGGAGCCCTATCGCTTGTACTCATCCGCTGCTTAAGTATAAAGGAAGCTTACGAAAGTATTGACTGGTCAATAATTTTATTGATAGCAGGCACGCTACCGCTAGGAATTGCCATGGAGAAAAGTGGTCTGGCTGATCAACTTGCTGGGCTCTTAATCGCTGCTGCTGGGAGTCTCGGTCCCTGGCCGGTACTTTCTCTTTTGATTTTTATTGCGTTATTGCTAACGGCAATTCTGAGCAACGCGGCGACGGTGGTTCTGATGGCCCCAATTGCCTACAGCCTCGCTGTCTCACTTTCAGCCGATCCCAAGCCATTTTTTATGGGCTTAGCGATTGCGGCCTCTATCTGTTTCATCTCCCCGATCGGCCATCAGTCAAATGCTTTGGTTATGGGCCCAGGCGGCTACCGTTTTTTTGATTATACCCGCGCAGGAGCAGGGCTAAATTTTGTCTGCTGGGCCCTGGCCACATTATTGATTCCCCTGGCATTCCCCTTCTAAAAACAAAAAACCCCCGACATCACTGCCGAGGGTTTTTAAACATCAAAGCTACTAGAAAAAATTAGCAGTCATAGTACAGCGAGAACTCTTCTGGACAAGGACGCATCCGAACCGGATCGACCTCTGCCTCACGCTTATAATCAAGCCACATATCGATAACATCTTTGGTAAAGACATCACCCTTCAGCAGGTAGTCATGGTCTGCTTCAAGGCAGTTAAGGGCTTCGGCAAGTGTACCGGCAACGTGCGGGATATCTTTCATCTCTTCAGGCGACAGACCGTAGAGATCCTTGTCGATCGGTTGGCCCGGATCGATCTTGTTTTCGATCCCGTCCAGACCGGCCATCAACAGGGCGGAAAAGCAGAGATAGCCGTTGGCAGACGGATCAGGAAAACGGCACTCAACGCGTTTGCCCTTATCGCTGGTGGTGTTCGGGATGCGCAGTGCAGCAGAACGATTGCGGTTCGAATAGGCCAGATTGACTGGAGCCTCATAGCCAGCAACCAGACGCTTGTAGCTGTTGGTACTCGGGTTGGTGAAGGCATTCAACGATTTAGCGTGCTTGATGATGCCACCGATGAAATAGAGTGCCATCTTCGAAAGACCACCGTAACCATCGCCGGCGAAGAGGTTCTTGCCCTCTTTCCAGATCGACATATGACAGTGCATCCCCGAACCGTTATCACCGAAGAGCGGCTTAGGCATAAAGGTCGCCGACTTGCTGTTGCGGAAGGCGACGTTCTTGACAATATATTTAAACCACTGGAGGGTGTCACCCATCTTCAGTAATGAGTCAAAGCGCATATCGATTTCACACTGACCACCCGAAGCAACCTCATGATGAACCGCCTCGATATGCATGCCGACACTCTGCAGCACTTCGACCATCTCGTTGCGCAGGTCGACCAAACTATCGGTCGGAGCACAGGGGAAGTAACCTTCCTTGTGACGTGGTTTGTAACCGAGGTTCGGGAACTCCTCACGGCCGCTGTTCCAGATACCCTCAGCCGAGTCGACGCTATAAAACGACTCATTGGAGCTCGATGCATAACGGACATCGTCAAAGATGAAAAATTCAGGCTCAGGCCCGATATAAACAGTGTCACCCGTGCCAGAAGATTTCAGGTAGGCCTCGGCCTTCTGGGCAATATAGCGGGGATCGCGACTGTAGCCTTCGCGGGTGATAGGATCGGCAATATTACAGATCAGGCTCAGAGTCGGGACCTCGATAAAAGGGTCGACCATAGCGGTTTCAGCTTGAGGCATGAGCAGCATGTCAGACTGATGTATCGGCTGCCAGCCACGAATCGAGGAACCATCGAAACCGATCCCTTCTTCAAAAGTATCCTCACTGACTTCTGCCATGGGAGTCGAAAAATGCTGCCAGACACCGACAAAATCGAGAAACTTGTAATCGACCATTCTACAGCCGTTATCTTCGGCAAATTTCAGTGCTTCTTGTGCTGTCATTGCTTGATTCTCCTTGTTTAATGAACTGATAAGTACTCGTTGTGAAATAGATTAAAGCGCGTCTTCGCCGCGCTCACCTGTCCGGATACGCACAACCTCATCGATCGGAGTGACAAAAATCTTGCCATCACCAATCCGACCGGTCTTTGCTGCTTCTTCGATCGTCTTGACAACCAACTCAACACGGTCATCAGCGACGATTATTTCCATTTTAATTTTAGGGATAAAATCGACCACATATTCGGCACCGCGGTAGAGTTCGGTATGACCCTTTTGCCGACCGAAACCTTTAACTTCACTGACAGTGATCCCCTGGACCCCAATTTCGTTAAGAGCCTCTTTGACTTCGTCGAGCTTGAACGGCTTGATGATAGCCTCAACCTTGCGCATCAGCGTTTCCTCCCTGCTTAGAACTTGATTATGATAACGATAGGATATTACTCTTTATCCAGATTAAACGACAATCTCAACCCTAAATTTCTACAGTCACAAACGCAATATATGTGCCTATAAATAAAAGCTACCAAGTATCGGGCACAACAGACCTAACTGTGGACTTAACAGGCAGTAAACTCAGCAACCACAAAACAAAAAACCGCAATACGCTGTAAATATCTGCATAAAATATACGCATCAGCCAACAACCCGTTGATTAAAGTTTAAGCAGTCTGCCAGGCCCTAATTCAGCCACGATCAAAAAATGGATTCTTTGCTGTCGCTGACAAGGGGATACCGTAAACAAGCTTGACCGATTCATCTAAAAGACCAAGTTCCAAGACGGCTTTGCCAACAGAGTACATAATACGGTTATCGATACGCATATCAGCAGCACGGCTCACGGCAGAACCAAGAGCAATTCCCAGATCCCCCACATTAAAACTACAGTAGCCACCGGCACTGAGCATCATCTGGCAATCAAGAAAACCACAACAACCACAGCTTGGAAGTCCAAGGGGTTCCTTGCGCGTTCCGATCAACACTAAAAGTTCGACGGCATCGATATTATCTGCATCACGCGAGAAGAATGAAAGCTCACAACGATTAGCGATATCTCGCATTTGTGTTGCTATTAAGCTTTTTTCCTGCCCGGTGACGATGGCAGTCGTCAATAAATCTTTACCCCGACCCTTTGGCGCGGTACGGGCGGCCAGACAAATTTGTCTGGCAACCTCTAACTGACCTTGTGTTTCCATCTCTGCATCAATCTTCAACATCAACAGTCTCCCGTTCAGCCCTAATAAACGAAATTCTAGAAACCCAATTGTTCTAAACAATCCGCACATGATAAACATCGTGATGGATAGTTGCAAGGACATCTGTTGACAGCTTACAGAGAGCGTTGCTCGCGACTCTCCAATTCCGGCGGTGTCAAGCATGATATGACATAGTAAAAACAGAGAAAGAAAGGAGATTATATTTTCAACATCCTAATTATTGGTTGTCTTCTTTTTCATCTTGTTCACGTTTTTTCAGACGCTTATTGAGTGTTTGCCGACCTATCCCAAGCAAATTACTGGCAATCCCCTGATTCCCCTTAGACAAACTCATCGCTTCATTGATCATATACTCCTCAACCTCACCAATAGTCGGGAAGTGACCAAACATGGCGCTCAGAGGCTCCTCATCTGGAGCTGGTGGCTTTTCTCGAACGGCCGGGGAACGGCGCTCATCACCGATGACGGCACTAAATGACTCCATTGACAGGATACCTCCGGTATGACGGATAACTGCATCGCTGACCAGGGCTTCGAGTTCGCGGATATTGCCAGGAAAAGAATAGACCGACAGTAAAACGGCGAGTTCAGGTGGGGCTGTAGGCTTTTTCTTACCGATTGTCTTGGCAAAGCTTTCAAGAAAATTATCGAGCAGCAAAGGGATGTCATCAAGACGATCACGTAAAGGTGGAATATGGATCTGATGAGCGAAAAGTCTATAATACAGATCATTGCGAAAGGTTCCATCTGCAATCATCTTCTGTAAGTTTCGGTTAGTGGCCATGACAATTCGTGCATCACTCTTTTGCACAAGATCAGAACCGACTGGATAGTATTCATGTTCCTGTAACAGCCGTAATAGTTTAATTTGCGACGCTTCGTTGATATCCCCTATTTCATCCAGAAAAAGTGTTCCGCCCGACGCCTTCGAGATTAAGCCGTCACGACTGACTTCTGCACCGGTAAAAGCGCCTTTCTTGTGGCCAAAAAGGGTATCAGTAAACATATTGTCATCGAGACCGGCAACATTCAGCGCAACAAAATTACCCTTGCACCCACTGAGTTGATGAATTGCACGGGCAATCAACTCCTTCCCGACACCGGTCTCACCAGTAACCATGATCGGTTCTCTGGTTGGCGATACCACTTCAACGTACTGAAACACAGCCCGCATTTTCTTATCACCCGTGATAATCGGCGCAAAAACATCAGGGTGATCCAGTCGATCTGCCAACATATAATGCTTAAGAGAAGAAAGTTCGTGTGCCATGCTGCGCATCTCTAACGCTTTACGCACCGAGGCGACCATACGACTGGCTTCTACGGGCTTGACGAGGTAATCAAAAGCTCCCAGTTTCATTGCTTCGACTACCGTGTCAATCTCATCATTGGCCGTGACCAGAATAACGGGGATATCGGGGTACTCTTTAACAATTTGGGGAAGTAGCTCAAGGCCGGAGACCTTTGGCATGCGCAGATCCAGCATTATGACTGCAATTGGTTCCTGCAACAGCATCGACATAACCAATGAACTGTCAGACAGGGTTATAACACCCTGCAGCCCACTAGCCTGCAAAGCAAGCATGGTCGTTTTAAAGATCTGTGGCTCATCATCAACCAACAGAATCTTTCTACGTTCAGTAGTCATCGGAGGCACGCAATAAACTCCTTACTCGTTAAGAATCGGAGATTGGAAGTGTAACAGTAAAAGTAGTTCCTGTTTCTGGCTGGCTGAAGAAGTCGAGCTGACCGCCATGATCTTTAATAATCGATTTGCTGATTGAAAGTCCAAGCCCCGTACCGCCAGAATCCATTTTAGTCGTAAAAAAAGGTTCGAGAATTTTTTCTTTTAATTCTTCGGGCAAGCCACTCCCTTGATCATGCACACTCAGCTTAACTTTCTGCTTTTGAGGATCAAAACTGGTTTCAAGCAGAACAGCACGACTCTTATCTGGCAAAGCCTGGCAAGCATTCATCAACAAATTAATAATAACTTGTCCAAGTTGGCGCCCGCTTCCCTTGACCATTGGCAAATCAGGCGACAATGTACTTTGAAAATTGTCAGTATATTTAACAAGCTCATAATGAAGCATTGATACAGCAGAAACAGCAACAGCGTTAAGATCTACATCATTCGAAAATTGAGTATCATCTTGACGCACAAAACGCTTGAGATCACCAACGATAGCATTAATTCTTTGAGATCCATCGATTATCCCACCGAATAATTCAGGAATATGCTCATCAAGCTCACTAAATGGGATACCGCCCAAAACAAATTCTCCATTCTCACGAAAATATTGCTGCAGTACAATTTGTGAATCTCGCCATATTTTCGCTAACAGTTGTGCATTCGAAAGAACTAAATTGTTAGGATTATTAATTTCATGGGCGACACCTGACACCAATAGTCCGAGTGATGTCATTTTATTTGTGTGAATCAGTTTAGACTGAATTTCTCTGGCTTCATTCTCTAGTTTGGTTCTGTTGGTAATATCGCGAGCACTAGAATAAATAACCTCAGCACCCTGTAGGGACATCATCTTGCCGCGAAGCGAGACAATAATTGATTGCCCATCTTTTTTAAAACTAACCAAGCTATCAATCTGGGCATTTCCGTTCTCATTGATATCAGCGATTAAACCAAGAAAACGTCGATATGCCTCTTCATCACAAAATGCTCTTGCCCCCGCATCCCGCAATTCCGCCTTTGTGAAGCCATAAAGAGTTTCGGCCGTAATGTTTACGTCCAGAATTTCACCACTGCCGGGTTCGAAGAAAATTATAGCATCTTCGGTCTGATTGAAAATTTCTCTAAAAATCGCATCTGTTGCGAGAAGTGCCGCCTCTGTTGCTTTGTTTTGCGATATATCGCGAAGCAAAAGTAAAAACTCAGGTGGGCCATCCAGGCTAATCTTACTGATCGACACGTCGAGCGTCAGACTGCCTCCATCCTGACGTTTTGAGGTCAGTTCACTAAAATCAAGATGAACCCCAGAGTCTCCATTGCCTAATTGTTGAAGAACTGCGGCAAGGTCTATCTGTCCACGATCAAGCAACAAAGACGCAGGCTTTCCGATCATCTCCTGAGACTGAAAACCAAAAATATTCTGGGCGGCCAGATTGAAAGATTCAATGGTTCCGTCATGACCAATTTTCACAATGGCATCAACCACCTGATCGTAAACGGCATTGATTCTGGCTTCTCTGGATTCGGCCATGCGCCTGAGCGGTCGAACAACCAGTATCAAAAGCAAGGGCGCGATAAAGGCGACTGTTACCAGTGCGTCAAGTAACTCATACTGAATTTCGGTAAGGTTCAAATTCAACAGCGAAAAGATAATCTCTTGCAGGAGATCAGCAAAAAAGATCATAAAGAGGAGTAAAACGTACAAGGTTATTGGCGCGTTCAAAAAATCGGCCAAAGGTTCGAGTCGATAATGAATTTCCAGTCGATAAAGCAACCAGGCAAAAAGAGGAGTAGCAAAAAGAGCCGTCAGAGCACCATCCATCAGATTTTCAAATTTTAAAGGGATGTGTGACATGATTTCAGGCAGAAATAGCATAATGACAAGCTGGATCAGATAAAGTCCGGCGAGGACTTTGACGTACAAGAAAAAGGCAACAGAAGAAGAACCACCATCGACCTGAATTTTGTCACGAAACGTCGGACTAAAGATGAAGAACCAAAGCGGTAGGGCGATAAACAGAACCAGAGTAGAAGCATCAAGGAATGCACGTTGTAAAACGGATAGGGATGCAAAAAAGTCGCTGTAAAGCTGCATGATTGTAACTTCAGCAACAAAAACAGCCATGATGATAAAAGAAAGAACCCCCACCAAGGTTGTGAACTGTACTCTCTCAACCTCCGGATTACGCATCAGAACAAATTTCCATCAGTTTCCCGCCCCTAACTTATCAAATATACTCCAGTGTGGTGTAATAGAACTCTGAACCCAAGTCACTCCTTTTCACACTTCGTTTGCAATTTAACAATCACGCAAATGCACTAAATAGTTTTCTGCGCCATATCTTCCAGAAGTTCGCGGTCCAAAATTTCTATGCGTTTCCCTTCGACCCGAATCAGTTCTTCGTCGGCAAGCTTGCGCAAACTCCGAGAGAGAGTTTCGCTGACGGTACCGAGATTCGAGGCAAGTTGACTTTTACTGACCGGAAGCTGGGAACTACCATCAGGGTCTACTTTAAGCTTAAGCAGATAACCAGCCAGCCGGGCTGGCACATCCTTAAAGGTCAACTCTTCTATCTGGTGAGTAAACTGACGCAAGAATTGAGATAATCCAGCGATCATATTGATAGCAATCCCGGAACGATTGTGCAGTAAATCCAGGAACTCCCGTCCGGGCAGAAAAACGAGCTCTGCTGGAGATAGGGTTTCGGCAAAAGCCGGGTAACGACCATCGCCAAAAATGGCCGCTTCTGCAAAGGTATCGCCGCTATTGACGATATGTAGAATCCGTTCTTTACCATCCGCAGAAAGTTTGTAAATCTTCACACGGCCGGCAGCAACGACATAGAAACCTTCAGCGGCCTCACCTTCAGAAAAAAGAAGTGTGCCGCGTTCCTGGGTCTGCAAGCGTGCCAAAGAGCAGAGTGGAGCGAGGTCGTTGTCTGACAGGCTGGCAAACATTCGACAAAATTTGAGAGTTTCTCTGATTTTTTCGATAGAAGACATAAGTATTAATCAGTTTCTTTCATCTGTTTTAAACGTCCAATAACATTCTGGCTCTGTTTACGTCTTTTTTCCATATCACTAAATATACGCATAGCCATTTCACTGACCGACTCAACTGCAGTTTCAATTGCATCACTATTTTTACGCTGCTGAACTGTAGCATTGACCATATCTTCAGTCATATGTCGAACATCCTCAATTGAACGGAGAATGCTGCGCGATCCTTGAGTCTGTTCACGTGAAGCAGAAGACACTTGATCGGTCATGTCTCCAAGTTCTTCTATTGACCGCGTAACGAATTCAGCTGAAGTTGAAACCTCGCGGGTTGCCTGACGAATTCGTCGCGCCATCTCCATCGCCTGGCCAGCCGTATCAAGAATTTGACCCAGAGCAGCATCAGCGCCCTTCCCTTTATCGAAGCCGTTATCAACAAGCTTTTGAGTATTTTCGATATGCTCGACGACCTGAACCATCCCATTTTGCATGTCACGAATTAAACTAATGATCGCTGCGGAAGAGCGTGCTGTCTGTTGCGAAAGATCACGGATTTCTTCAGCGACAACAGCAAAAGAACGGCCTTGCTCTCCAGCCTGTGCGGCTATGATTGCGGCATTCAATGCGAGTAAGTTTGTTTTCTGGGCAACTTCAGAAATAACAGAAGTGATAGTACTAACCTCTTCACCATGCCCAGCGAGTTTGCTCATAGCAAGGGCAGCTTCATCAACACCAGCTCTGATACCAGTCAGGCCCGTGAGGGTCTCATTGACTGATGCCACACCATGCTCAGCACGGTCACTGGCCAATTCCGACATTTTATGCGATTGAACACTGTAATCCTCAACACTGCGGATAGCAGCCGCGATTTCACTCATCGCAGATATCGATTTTTCCATGAATTCAGAAAGTTGAGAGATATTGCCACCCACCTGTTCAATCGATACCGAGATCTCTCCTGATGCCGCCTGAGTCGCATTAACCGCATCACGAATAACATCAGCCGAGCTTGCTATATCTCCCACCAGCTTTCGGGTAGAGTTGCTCGATTCCTTGAGTGACCCGAGTAACTTCTGATACCGTTCACGATAGTCACCAAGCTCTTTGAACGTCAACTCAAGTTCGTCTGTCAGTTCGACAACGGCCCTGACAAGTTCCATGCGAACAATCGCCGACGATAACTGTCCAGCGAGCAATTTTATCGTATCGACATCAGATTCTTCAAGAGTACGACCACTAATTTTATTATCGACACAAATCAGGGCAACGACTTTTTCATTAACAATCACTGGGCTTACAAGAAAACTGCGGGAACGGAATTGTCCTATGCTGTCGCAAGGTGGTTTAAGCCTGAAATCTTCAGGCATTAATCGAATATCATCGACCAGAAAATGACGACGATCCATAACCGCCTTATAAAGAACACCTGCCCTTTCATCAAGCGGCACACTAATGCCACCGATCTGGGAATCATTACAACCACGACTATTAACCAAGCGTAACAGCTTATCTTCCGGACAGACCTGCAGCAGGTTGACTCGATCGAACTCAAGAACTTCGTGTAAGGCATTGCAGGCTAAGTTATAAAGCTCTTCCGCTTCCATTGAGCGTTGCAGGCGGGCAGTGATGCCATGGAAATTACGAATGCGAGTATTTAAATCACGATAACGTTGCGCAAAATTTTCCTTCTGACTGGCGACGGTACGATGCATCTCGTCAAGGCGTGCGGCACGCTGATGAATCTGCTGCGAAGCGCGGCCAATAAAATAACCAAAGACACAAAGCACAACTGAAGTGCCTGCCCCCATATACAGATAATGAAAGAAATTCTCTCTGCTTGCAAAAATATCGGTCAGAATGCCGGCAAAAAAATCTTGCCCGGGTTGTGAGAAAAAAATTGCCCGCAGCAACATCCAGCCGACCGGCGCAGCAACCCCAAGCATGACGCCAACAAATGCATAGAGATAGCTTCGATCTATCCCTTTTACTCCTTGCATTTTTTCTAGATCAGAACTATCAGATATTTCCATTCAAACCTGCCTGACATTATGTCGTAAATTATAGATTGGTGCTGCGACTGACTAAGATGCCCAAGTGCTGTGCTGTGGTCACAAGTTCACCTTGCGGATCAACTCGATTTATGTTGGCAACTGCCGAAGCAATTGTGACACTCTCTACATTGCGACCTCTAAGAGCCACCATTTCGCCATAACGCTCAGAAGCTATCAGTTCCACAGCCTTCACCCCAAAGCGTGAGGCCAGAATTCGATCATAGGGTGTTGGTGAACCGCCACGTTGCAAGTGCCCCAATCTCACAACTCGTGATTCCATATCGAGACAATCAGCAAGTGAATCCCCTATCAATTGCCCAATGCCACCGAGTCGTTCCACTCCGAGGTTTTCACCAGCAGTTTTAAGCAGATTTTTTTCACCATCAGCAGCTGAAGCTCCTTCGGCAACAACAACGATCGAGAAACGGCTACCTCGCTCAGAACGCTTCTTGATTGCCTGACAGAGGTCAGGTATCGAAAATGGAATTTCAGGGATCAGAATAGCGTCAGCGCCGCCAGCAATCCCGGATTCAAGAGCAATCCAGCCAGCATCGCGGCCCATGACCTCAACGACCATTACGCGATGATGGCTTTCAGCGGTGCTATGCAAACGATCAAGAGCTTCTGTCACGATCGCAACCGCTGTGCGATATCCAAAAGTAACATCAGTCGCCTGCAGGTCATTATCGATAGTTTTTGGCACGCCAATCACTGGCAGTCCCTTTTCAAACAAACCCTGGGCAATCCGCAAAGTTCCATCCCCACCCACAGCGATCAAAACATCAGCACCCAGTTTGTGAAAATTCTCTATAACCTGATCCGAAATGTCTGTCAGTGCGACCTTGCCATGTGTTTCAACGGGATAGGAAAAAGGGTTACCGCGATTGCTCGTGCCAATGATCGTGCCGCCGCGAGAAAGGATACCACGCACAGCATCAAGATCCAGTTCGCGCCAACGTGGGACCCCGATCATACCTTCAAAACCATCCTCAATCCCGATGACCCGCCAGCCATGTAGCCCAACTGCTGAACGTACGACTCCGCGAATAACGGCATTCAGTCCCGGGCAATCACCGCCACCGGTCAATATCGCAATGGTTTTCAACATAAATACTCCGGTGTTAGATATTGTGAGGCCAGGCACTGGTTTAGGTCTGAGCCCAATATCTGGTGTGTGCAAAATGCCCGATTTATTGTTTCTTTTCCGTCGCAATTGCCAACTTGATAAAGCCAGCAGCTTTGGCAGTATCCATCAATTGAACGACATTGCCGTGCTTAACATCTTTGTCAGCCATCAAGAGGAAGGTTGTGTCTGCAGCTTTGTCGCCGTATGACTGTAAATTTTGAATCAAATCGCTGAGTTCAATTTCTTGTTGCTCAAGAAAAATTTCACCATCAGCACGCAGGTAAACCCGCACCTCTTGCTGTTCTTTTTTAATCTGCTGAGCTGAAGATTTTGGTAGATTAATTGTAAATCCAGGGGTCTCAATAAAAGTTGTCGAGATCATAAAAAAGATCAATAAAAGAAAAACAACATCGACCATTGGAGTCAAATCAACCCGTGGTTCTTCAGTTTGACGACGCCTAAATCCCATTAGTGATTCTCACCGACCAGATCAACGATCTGCATGGTGTAATCTTCCATCTCAAGGATAGAGCGATCAACTCGACTTGAAAGATATTTGTGTAGCAGAATTGTTGGGACAGCAACAGACAACCCGGCTGCAGTCGTTACCAATGCTTCTGAGATACCGCCTCCCAATGTAGCTGGCGTACCAACCCCTTCACTGGCGATCACGGTAAAAGCGCGAATCATTCCAAAGACGGTCCCTAAGAGACCAAGTAGTGGAGATATCGTCGCAATAGTCCCTAGCAAGCCTAAATAACGCTCCAGTGCTGCCGTTTCACGATATCCAACCTCTTCTGCCAAAGTTTTAAGATGGGCACGAGTGGCACCATGATGTTTCAATGGCACTTGTAAAACTCGTCCCATCGGTGTGTCTTGCTGCTGACAAAGCTGCAACGCATCCTCTCGTTGACCATTACGAACAAGACGTTCTACTTCATGAAAAAGAGGTGCCGATGAGCGCCTCAACGAATGGTAGGTCCAGACCCGATCAAGAAAAATCGCCAAAGCAATTATCGAACAGGTCAGAATCGGGTACATCAGGGCTCCGCCCATCTGGAAAAGTTCAAGCATCCTGATTTAATTCCCTTCTTAATTTAGTGATTTTACAGAGAATATCACAGAGATTTGGGCTCTCCAAGATCAATTAGAGACTTATTAAGAAAATAAGCGCAAAACACTAAGAATATGGCCTTATCTCAAAAGGAATATGCTTGGCGCAAATTGTCTGATCTATTTCAACGAGTCCAACACTACAACTGTCAGCATTGCCGCGATGGTCCATTGCACTCCCCGGGTTAAATAAAAGTGTTCGGCCAACATAAGCATGGAAGGGAGTATGGGTATGCCCGAAAACCAGAAGATCCAAATTATCAGTTTCGAATTCTGTCAGTACATTTTGTGGTGCCGCACTCGAAGGTCCCCACCCATGGATTAGACCAATTTGATAACCTTGAACTTTTACAATTCGCCTCAACGGTAAATTTGGCCTTGCTGGATCCATGTTTCCCTGCACGCTATAAACAGGTATTCCATCAAAGCAGCTCTCGAGATCCGCAATAATCATATCCCCAGCATGAAGAATTGCATCAACCTTATCAAAGGGTCCACCAAGAAGCTGAGCAGCAAGTTCAGTCGCCGTAGAAAGTTCTAAAAGATGCGTGTCTGAGATAATCCCCAAACGGTAAATATCACCCATATTCCTATCCCTTTTGCGAGAAAAGGCAACCAAAAGCTAAACCCGCATGGCGAACTTTGGCCACAATGTGTGTATAATTTTCATTTTTCAGTAGACGGAACGAATCAATTGACATCGGTATTCCTCTTGACGCCCGCAACAAGCCTGATATTCTGTGCACTTAAATGTAACTTATAAAAAATTGGCATTACGCTTGCGTTTAATTCATCACAAGCAGATCTAGCATTATACATATAGAACTTGACTTTTTTTTAGCGAAACTATAATTTTTCAATTTAACTAAGAAACAGGCAGAACCCAAGTGAGGTTCTGCCTTTGTTACG
>JAJRQB010000066.1 GCA_024280485.1 Deltaproteobacteria bacterium | reverse complement strand
CTTGGTCAACAACTAGGCTGGCCGCTTCGTGCTTGAACTCTTTTGTGAATGATCGTCTGTTTCTTTGGTTCATTGAACACCTCTCGTTAGGTGGCGACTATACCACCTTAATTGGTGTCCGGTTTTATTGAACCACTACAGTTCAGCAAATGCTCTCCTCTTCTTCTTATAATGAAACAGAGAGTGATTTTAGAAATGGGGCGCAGAACAGGCACAAGGAGAGGGGGTTAGGGGAGAAACCAGGCAAAATTCAAGAACAAAACTACGTCAATCCCTACGTCAAAACATTCTAAGTGTCTGAAATTGTTGAATGATAAGAGGAGGGCTAGTCCTCTTGTCGGTTTCAGATCGGTAATACTTTTTCCCGTCAACCTTGATTCTCGCAAATAATGTATGAGTCGACTTTCAGGGAGGTTGACTCTATATCAGGATCCACCTAACGATCTCAATAGGCTACTTGACTGGTTTCGTCCGGAGGATGTTGAGCTCTAAGTCGATGAATGGGGTAGTAAAATTTATTTTGAAAATTCGTGTTAGTAGAAAATCGTTCTAAAACCCCTTGACCTGAACGTAAAGGCGATGTATAGGTGAGCCAACCGTTTGACTGCATGGCCAGTCAGTTTGATGGTCTGACGAAGTTACCTTGCTGAGTTTGGAGAAGATGAATGAGACAGATTGAAAAAGTAGCCGTGCTCGGCGCCGGGGTAATGGGCGCCACTATCGCCGCCCACCTGGCCAATGCCGGGTTGGAAGTTCTGCTGCTCGATATGGTGCCGCGGGAATTGAGCCAGGAAGAACAGACCTCTGGCCTGAATCTGGAAAACCCTCAGGTGCGTAACCGCGTAGCGCAAAACGGCCTGCAGGGGCTACTGAAAATGAAACCCGCACCTCTATATCTGAAGGAATTTGCCGCCCAGATCGAGGTTGGAAACTTTGATGATGACTTGGGCAAGCTTCAGCAGTGCGACTGGGTGATCGAGGTGGTCATCGAGCATATGCCGATTAAGAAGGAGCTGTTCGCTAAAGTGGTGCCTCATCTGGCTCCGGGGGCTATCCTGTCCACTAATACCAGCGGCCTGTCGGTCAATGAGATTGCTAAAACATTGCCGTCCGAGGTGCGCAAAAACTTCCTTGTGACCCATTTTTTTAATCCGCCGCGCTACATGAGACTGCTGGAGATCGTTCCTTGCAACGACACCGATCCCGCCATCGTCTCAGGGCTGGGTGAATTCATCAGCCGCAGGCTCGGTAAGGGGATCGTCTACGCCAAGGATACTCCCAATTTCATCGCCAACCGGATCGGGGTCTACGCCATCTATAAGGGGATCGAGCACATGGTCGAGATGGGCATGACCGTCGAGGAGGTCGACAGTGTCGCAGGTCCGGCTACTGCCCGTCCCAAGTCCGCAGCCTTCCGCACATCAGATCTGGTTGGCCTCGATACCTTGGCCCATGTTGGAAACAATTCCTATGAGCTATTGCCGAACGACGAGGAGCGTGAGGTCTTCAGGGTCCCGGGGTTCATGACCCGGATGATCGAACAGGGGCTACTCGGCAACAAGAGTAAGGCCGGATTTTATAAGAAGGAGAAGGTCGACGGTAAACGGCAGATCTTCTACTACGACTACCGCAACGGCGAGTATAAACCGGCTGAAAGGCCGAAGTTCCCTTCGGTACAGGCGGTCAAACAGGTCGATGATCCGGCCCAGCGGGTCAAGATGGTGATTGCCGGCAATGACAAGGGCTCTGAGTTCGCCTGGAAATCGCTACGCGACACCCTGATCTACACCGTCAACCGTATTCCCGAGATCGCCGATGATGTGGTCAATGTCGACAACGCCATGAAATGGGGCTTCAACTGGGAGATCGGTCCTTTCGAGATGCTCGACGCCATCGGCGTGCAGACCTTTGTTCAGCGGGCAGAAAAAGACGGGATCGCCGTCCCCGCAGCGCTTAAATCGGTTGAAACCTTCTACCGCTTTAATCAGGCAGGTCAGAAGGAGTATTACGACTTGCTGAGTGGAGAATATCGGCAGGTAGAGGTAAAAGCAGGGCAAATAGATCTGCAGATTCTCAAAAAAGCCGGTGGCGTGGTGGAGAAGAATGCCAACTGCTCGCTGATCGACCTGGGCGACGGGGTCTTCGGCTTTGAATTTCACTCAAAGATGAATGCCATCAGCGGCGACATTCTCTCCATGACCCACAAGGCTGTCCAGCGAGCTGAAAGCGAAGGGGTTGGTCTGGTAATCGGCAATCAGGGAAACAACTTTTCAGTTGGCGCCAATCTGATGCTGATGGCAGTGGCCCTGGCTGAAGGAGCCTATGAAGATATCAATATGATGGTGCGGTCCTTCCAGAAGGCAACCATGGCGGTTAAATACGCCAAGGTGCCTGTGGTAGCGGCCCCCTTCGGTATGACCCTGGGTGGTGGTTGCGAATTTAGCCTGCACGCCGATGCCATCAATGCCTATGCCGAAACCTATATGGGATTGGTCGAGATCGGCGTCGGTCTGTTGCCTGCCGGTGGCGGCACCAAGGAGATGTGTCTGCGGGCAGTGGAGCTTGCGCGTCAGTACGACACCGATGTCACTCCCTTCCTCTTCAAGAACTTCCAGCAGATCGGCATGGCCAAGGTCTCGATGGGCGCGGCCGAGCTCAGGGATATGGGCTATCTGCGCGCCGGCGACAGTATCAGCATGGATGCCGATCGACTGATCGCCGACGCCAAGCAGAAGGTGCTGGGCTTGGCCGTTAACTACCGTCCCCAGCGGCCGGTCGAGAATATTCCGGCCCCGGGACGAAGCATCGCTGCCAGCATCAAGAGTCAGCTGTGGAACATGCAGATGGGTGGATACGTCACCGAGTACGAAGCACAGATGGGCGGCGTTATTGCCGACGTCATTACCGGCGGCGATGTGCCAGCCGGTACCCTGATCTCGGAGCAGTACTTGCTGCAGTTGGAGCGGGAAGCCTTCATGAGTCTGTGCGGCAACAAGAAGACCGTCGAGCGGATTCAACACATGCTGAAAAAGGGCAAACCGCTACGCAACTAACCGATTCAGACGATTACTTACGACTAAATACGGAGGATAGAGATGAAAACAGCCTATATTCTGGCCAGCTACCGCACTCCTGGCTGCCGCGCCAATAAGGGTAAGTTCAAGGATATGCGTCCCGACGATCTGGCCGCCGCCGCTCTCGCGGGGCTGGTGGAGCGGACCGGCATCGACCCGATGCAGATTGATGATGTGCTGCTCGGCTGCGCCTTCCCGGAAGGGGAGCAGGGGATGAACGTGGCCCGGGTCGCCAGTATGAAAGCCGGCCTGCCTTACCAGGTACCGGCTCAGACGATCAACCGCTTCTGCTCATCAGGATTGCAGGCTATTGCCCTGGCCGCGGAAAGAATCATGGCCGGCTTCGCTGACTGCATCATTGCCGGTGGTACAGAATCGATGACCACGGTCCCCATGGGTGGCAACAAGTACAGTGCCAATCCGGGGCTGATGAAGAGTTGGCCCGAGTCTTTCGCCTCAATGGGTGTCACAGCCGAACTGGTCGCCGACCAGTACAATATCGACCGCCAGGCGCAAGACGCCTTTGCCGTGGAGAGCCATCACAAGGCCGCGGCGGCGATCGAAGCCGGCCGCTTCGCCGATGAAATCATCCCGGTAGAGATCGAGAAGACTGTTGTGATCGGCGGCAAGGTCAGGACCGAGCGGGAGCTGGTCAGTGTCGATGACGGCGTACGGCCCGACAGTAGTATCGAAGGGCTCGCCCGACTCAAGTCACCCTTCAAACAGGGAGGTACGGTAACCGCCGGGACCTCATCGCAGATGACTGATGGCGCAGCCGCGACCCTGGTTGTTTCCGAAGAATTCCTTAAACGGCTTGGCAAGGATCCGTTGGCGCGTTTCGTCGCCTTCGCCGTCAAGGGTGTTCCGCCGGAAATTATGGGAATCGGCCCGGTCGAGGCGATTCCCGCCGCGTTGAAGATGGCTGGCCTGCAACAGAGAGATATCGACCTGATCGAACTCAACGAAGCCTTCGCCGCCCAATCGCTGGCGGTGATTCGGGAGCTGGACCTGAACCCCGAAATCATCAACGTCAATGGCGGCGCCATCGCTCTGGGGCACCCTCTGGGCTGCACCGGGGCCAAGCTGAGCGCCAGCCTGTTGCACGAGATGGGGCGACGGCAGTCCCGGTACGGCATGGTCAGTATGTGTATCGGTGGTGGCATGGGCGCGGCCGGGATCTTCGAGCGGTTGTAGGGGGCGGAAATGACCGCACTGGCATATCGAGCCAAGGGCTGAGTGAGAGACCTTTCAGGTTTTCAACAAATTATGAGGAGAAAAAGGAATGAAAATGAATAAAAAGATTCAGAAGGGCGGCGAGTATCTGGTAACCGAGGTGGATTGTAACGATATTTTTACCCCCGAGGACTTTACCGCTGAGCAGAAACAGATCGGTGAGACCACCGAACAGTTCGTCGAGAATGAAATCCTGCCCCATCTCGAAGAGATCGACAAGCAGAACTTCGAACTGGTGGTCGAGGGCTTGCAAAAGGCCGCCGAGCTAGGGCTGTCGATGATCGATGCCCCCGAAGAGTATGGTGGCCTGGAACTCGACAAGGCAACCAGTATGCTGGTGAGTGAAAAGATTGCCGCCGCCGGATCATTTTCGGTTGCCTATGCAGCCCACACAGGCATCGGTACCCTGCCGCTGGTCTATTACGGTACCCATGCTCAGAAGGAGCAGTATCTGGAGAAACTCATGACCGGTGAGTGGGCTGCTGCCTACTGCCTGACCGAACCAGGCTCTGGGTCGGATGCCCTCGGTGCCCAAACCTCCGCCATCCTCTCCGAGGACGGCAAGCACTATGTCCTCAATGGGACCAAGCAGTTCATTACCAATGGCAGTTTCGCCAATCTGTTCACTGTCTTTGCCAAGATCGACAAGCAGCACTTTTCCGCTTTTCTGATTGAGAAGGATTTTGAAGGTCTGGTCGTTGGGCCCGAGGAGAAAAAGCTCGGCATCAAGGGCTCCTCGACCACCCAGATCATCCTCGATAACTGCAAGGTGCCGGTGGAAAACCTGCTCGGCGAGATCGGCAAAGGGCATAAGATCGCCTTCAACGTCCTCAACGTCGGTCGCTTCAAATTGGGGGCCTGTGTCACCGGTGCGGCCAAGGTCGCATTGTGTGAGGGGATAAAGTACGCCAATGAGCGTAAGCAGTTCGGCAAGCCGATCAGTAGTTTTGGCGCTATTCAGGAGAAGATCGCTGATATGAACGCCGACATCTTCGCCTCCGAATCGTTGGTCTATCGTCTGGCTGGTCTGCTTGATAGCAAACTGGCGACCATCGATAAATCGATCGACAATTACTACGAGGAGTACATGAAGGGGATTGAGGAGTATTCCCCGGAGTGCGCTATCGCCAAGGTCTTCTGTAGCGAGGTGTTGGCCAAGACTGCCGATGAGGTGCTGCAGATCCATGGTGGCTACGGTTTTATCAGCGAATACCCGGCCGAGCGTTTCTATCGTGACGAACGGATCAATCGGATCTTCGAGGGAACCAACGAAGTTAATCGGTTGTTGATTCCGGGGATGATTCTGCGTAAGTCGATGAAAGGGGAGCTGCCACTTCAAGCTGAAGCGATGAAAGCCTTCGAATCGCTGATGACCCCCAGCTTCGAGGAGCTTGACGACAGTGTCCCCTTTGTCGCTGAGAAGGCTCTGATCAAAGGCCTGAAGACCCTGTTCCTGATTCTTGCAGGTGCCGGGGTGCAGAAATATATGGATAAGCTGGCAGACGAGCAGGAGATCTTGCTGGCGGCGGCAGATGTGGCGATTCAGATTTTTGCTATTGAGAGTGCCGTGTTGCGTGCCGAGAAAGGATTCGCCACGGCGAGCGAGCGGAAGCAGGAGTTGCTGCAGGCGGCGGTAAAAGTGTTCACCTTCAACGCCACCGAGATCGCGGGGACTGCAGCCAAGAAAGGTGCCTTCTACATCGAGGAGGGGGATACCCTGACTATGATCCTCTCCGGTGTGCGTCGCTTTACCAAGTATGATGCCAGCGGGCTGCTGCAGGCTAAACGGACTCTGGCGTCCGCCGCCATCGAAGATGAAAAATATCTGTTTTAAGCCAAGGAAGAGGACGACCCTCAGGGGTCGTCCTCTTCAATTTGAGTGATACGCCAACATATTCACCAAGGTTCATTTTAGAGACTGAAAGGATGTGCCCTATGAAGACCAAGTGCGATGAATTTATGCAGATTGGCGAGGTTGCGAAGATGCTCGGTATCACGCCAAGAACCATACGCCACTATGAGGATGTTGGTCTGATGGGGCCATTGAATATTGCAGAGAATGGTTATCGGAAATATGCAGGTAAGCAAATAACAAGAATTAAATTTATTTTAAAACTTAAAGAGCTTGGTATCTCGTTAAGGGATATGAAAGAAATAGCCAATAATTACGACCTTAATCGACAAGATTCATCAATGATGATGCAAGATCTTTTGGACGTCCTCGATTTGAATATCTGTAGAGTTGACAACAAAATGAATAGCTTGCAGTCGTTAAAGAAAGATATTTGTGATTATAAGGTCAGGATATTTGATTTGTTAGAAAGCGATATGTGCAACTGAGTTAAATGTCAATTTGATTGTATTGCATGAAAGAATTTTTGTTTATTGCGAACTCTATCGATTGAAGGTTCTACTATGTACCCTCGTACTAAAATTGTTGTTACGGTTGGCCCAGCCTGTGAAACGGAAAGCATGCTTCGGACTCTCATCGAGTCCGGAGCGAATGTGTTCCGGCTTAATTTCTCCCATGGTGATCAGACGGGCAAGGTTGAAATAATAGAACGAATCCGCAATGTTTCCCGCAGTTGCCGGAAGACGGTTGCCATACTCGGAGATCTTCAGGGACCGAAAATACGTGCCGGTCTCATGCAGAACGATGCTTTGCCGTTGACTGTCGGTCATGAAGTAACCATTACAACCAGGGATGTTCTAGGCGCAGGAGATCTAATCCCGACAACCTATCGGGCACTGCCGGAAGATGTGAGCCCAGGAGATCAAGTCCTCCTCGATGACGGTCTGATTGAACTGGAAGTCATCCGTGTTGCTAGTGAAGATATCCTCTGTCTGGTCAAGGTTGGCGGGGTACTCAAAAACCGCAAAGGGATAAACCTGCCTGGGGTGGATGTATCGGCGCCATCGCTTACCGAAAAGGATATTTCAGATCTTCAATTCTGCGTGAGGGCAGGGATCGATTACATCGGGCTCTCTTTTGTTCGGACTGCGGCCGATGTTCTAAGGGTCAAAGAGTTGCTGGCTCAGGAAAAGTCTGCGATCAGGGTAATTGCCAAAATCGAAAAACCCGAGGCTGTTACAGACTTTGACAATATCCTGAATGTTGCTGATGGCATTATGGTTGCCCGGGGTGATCTGGGGGTGGAAATCAGCCCTGAAAGGGTGCCGCTGATTCAAAAACAGATCATTCGCAAATGTAATGCGGCAGGAAAGCCAGTCATCACTGCCACACAGATGCTTGAGAGTATGGTTCACAATCCTCGCCCGACTCGTGCGGAAACCTCGGATGTTGCCAACGCTATCATTGATGGTAGTGATGCGATCATGCTCTCCGCGGAAACCGCGACTGGTAAATATCCGCAAGAGGCTGTCTCTCTAATGGTACGTGTGGCCAATGATGTGGAAGCTGACGTATCGCTTAAGAAGGACGCGGCAGTTCCTAGCTCCCCGATTAATCATCATCTGAGTCTGCCTGAGGCGATTGGACAGGCGGCATGCCGGGTCGCCGAAGCGCTAGGGGCTGCCGCCATTCTTGCTTTTACCCAGACGGGTCAAACTGCCGCTCTGGTGGCAAAATACCGTCCACGTCTTCCGATATTCGCCGTGACACCTTCTCCCATTGTGCTCAGGCAACTTTCTCTGTATGCCGGGGTGTATCCACATCGGGTGGATATAGAAGGGGATACGGAAGCTCAAATCCGCGCGGTTGAGGCTACGATTCTTGCCACAGGTCTCCTTCAGAGAGGCGATGTCGTCATTATTACGATGGGCAGTCCCGTTTCAGGGCCGGGCACGACCAATCTTCTTAAGGCCCACCGTTTGGGAACCGGAGAGTTTTATGAAATTCACTAAAGCGTAGTTAGCTATTTATTGGGTAGTACATATTTGAGTCGGAACAGTTCATTTCATTTAATCGTTTATGGAGGAAAGTAGCGATGAAAGCAAAGATAGCTATTAATGGTTTTGGTCGGATTGGGCGTAATTTTTTTCGCGCAGCGTGGAACTCTGAAAAGGTCGAGATTGTTGCTATCAATGACCTGACCGATGCTGCAACCCTCGCACATTTACTTAAATATGATTCCATACATGGACAGTTTGAGGGCGAAATTGAGGTTGAGGGAGATAGCCTGGTTGTGAAAGGGCAGCGAATTAAGGTGCTCCAGGAAAGATCACCAACGGCTCTTCCTTGGGCGGAGTTGGGCATCGATATTGTTATCGAGGCCACAGGTTTTTTTACCGGTCGTGAAGATGCCGCGCAACATCTGGAAGCTGGAGCTGCCAGGGTGGTTATTAGTGCGCCAGGAAAGGGCGCTGATCTTACAATTTGCATGGGGGTGAACGAAGGTGATTACGACCCTAGCGAACATTTTATTCTGTCGAATGCTTCCTGTACGACAAATTGTCTGGCTCCGGTTGCCAAGGTGCTGTTAGAGCATTTTGGGATTGCCAGAGGGATGATGACAACCATCCATTCCTATACGAACGATCAGAAAATTCTGGATCTCCCGCACCCGGATTTGCGCCGCGCCCGGGCTGCTTCCTTGTCGATGATACCGACCAGCACGGGCGCGGCTAAGGCGGTTTCTCTGGTTTTGCCCGAACTGGCCGACAAGCTGGATGGTATGGCCATCAGGGTGCCAACCCCCAATGTTTCCTTGGTTGATTTGGTGATCGAGACGGAAAAATCTACTTCTGTTGCGGAGGTCAATGCGGTCCTTAGGGATGCCGCCTCAGGTCCTTTGGCAGGGATCCTCGAATATACTGAAGCTGCGCTGGTATCGAAAGATTTCAACGGTCATCCTGCGTCCGCTATCGTTGATGCACTCTCTACCAATGTGCTTGACGGAAATCTGGTCAAGGTTCTTGCCTGGTATGACAACGAATGGGGTTATTCTAACCGCCTCCTTGATTTGAGTCACTATATTGCAGGAAAGTAGAATGGCGTTATGAAAATACTTGACCTTAATACTAGTGATGTATTAGGTTGGCTAGCAACTAACTGGCTGTCTAGTTAGTTGCGGGACTCAAGTAACATCCCCTTTCACTACGGTGGCGGTAGCCCTCCTCTCACGACTACAGGAACACTCACCTGCGAAGTCGGCCGCCGCCGTAGTGTTTTTTTAAGCAACGGAAGAGGGTACGAAGGGAAGACGCCCAGCAATATATCTAAGCTGGGGTCATTCGAGTCACCTTGAATTTGCTTAGGATTAACTCTTCAAGTGTTTTCGTCTTAAAGAGTCAATTTGGGTAGTGGTAAACGATTAGGAAACCCCGTAAGCAGGAGAGCCAACATGAAAATTCTCGTTTGTATCAAACAGGTTCCCGACATGGAATCGAAGTTCAAGGTCAACGCCGATGGTCGTTGGTACGACGCTGCCGACCTGGCCTGGCGGATGAACGAATACGATGAATATGCCGTCGAGCAGGCGGTGCAACTCAAGGAGCAGGTTGGCGCGGATAGCGATCTGACCGTGCTCTGCATCGGTCCCGAGCGGGTTAAGGAGACAATGAAGAAGGCGCTGGCGATGGGAGCTGATCGTGGTGTGAATGTTGCCGATGATAACTCCCACCAGAAAGATCCCTTCGAAATCGCCTCAATCATTGCCGAGTTCGCCAAAGAGCAGGGCTTCGATCTGATTTTTACCGGCATGCAGTCCCAGGATCGTGGTAGCGCTCAGGTCGGGGTGCTGGTCGCCGAACTTCTCGGTCTACCGAGCATCTCCACCATTGTCGACTTCAGCTATGCCGATGGCCGTATCAGCGCCAAACGTGAACTCGAAGGGGGCGTCAAGGCTCGGGTCAGTTGCGCAACGCCGGCCCTGGTGACCTGTCAGCTGGGTCTGAACACCCCGCGCTATCCAACCCTGCCGAATATCATGAAGGCCAAAAAGAAAGAGCTTCTCTCCGTTGAACTGGCGGAACTGCTCAAGGTCGAAGGCAAGCAGGAGACCAGCAAGATCTACTTCCCCGAGAAGAAGGGTGGCGGATTGGTCCTCGAGGGTGACGCAAGCGATCTGGCCGATCAGCTGATCCAGATCCTTAAAGAGAAGACTGCTGTACTGGCCTAAGTTTTGATCTGCGAAAGGAGATAGAAATGAAAACATTACTGGTTGCTGAATATAGAGACGGCAAACTGCTCGGTTCCACCTATGAACTGGTCGCATTCGCGCAAAAGATTGGCGCCGAGTCTTCCATGTTCCTGGTCGGCAGTGAGACTGTTCTGCCGCAGTACGACGGCACTCTCTACCTGGCCGACAGCAGTAAATACGGTGAATTTAACCCTGCAGTTCACAAGCAGCTACTGCTCGATGTCATTGCCAGGGAACAACCGGAGATGGTGGTCTTTTCCCACTCATCTTATGGCTGGGATCTGGCGCCACGGATCTCGCTGGCCCTGAATGCCGCGCATATCTCCGAAGTGGTCGAGTTCGTTGATGGCGTCCCGGTCGCACCTGTCTGCAACGCCAAGCTGCGGCGCGAAGTCAAAGCCAATACCGTCCAGACCGTAGTTAGCCTGCAGGCTGGTGCTTTCGGTCTGAGCAGCGATCCGGTCGGTAGCCCGAGGGTTGAGCGGGTCGAAACTGACACCGCTCCTCAAATTGAGTTTGAGGGTTACGAAGAAGCCGAAGCCGGTGGCGTCGACCTCTCCAAGGCCGAAGTGATCGTCAGTGCCGGGCGCGGCATCGGCAAGCCGGAGAATATCGCGATGATCGAGGCTCTGGCCAAGAGTCTGGGGGGGGAGTATGCAGCTAGCCGCCCGGTGGTCGATTCCGAATGGGCCGAGCATAACCGTCAGGTCGGTACCACCGGCCAGACCGTTTCGCCAAAACTCTATGTTGCCTGCGGGATCTCCGGCGCCATCCAGCATCTGGCCGGGATGAAAAAATCAGAATTCGTCGTCGCCATCAACACCGACAAGGATGCGCCGATCGGCGAGGTGGCCGATGTGCTGTTGGTAGCCGACCTGAAGCAACTGGTGCCGGTGCTGACCGAGAAACTCCAGATACTGTAAAACCACGATCAGGGAGATTTGCCTATGCCCAGTGTGACAGAAGAACCAGTAACACATGTGGTCTCATTTCGAGTGAATGATGATGACAAAGAGATTTTGAAAAAGCTTGCCATGGAGTTGGACCTCAGCATTTCTTCTTTGATGCGCATCGGTCTTCATCTGCTAGAACGTGGGGTTTCAGAGGATATCGTGACTGGGCTCTGGGTAGAGCAGCCAAACCTATCGGGTATGGGAGCATAGGATGTCTATCAGGGAAAGAAGCTCGTATTCCATCAAGGCCGTAGAGAATGCCTTGGATGTTCTGGAGGCCTTCAGTGAGGAAGATGGAGATGTCGGTGTTACCCAGCTGAGTGTGAAGCTGGGTATAAACAAGAGCGTTGTTTTTCGCTTGCTGTCGACCTTTGAGCAGAGAGGTTATGTCGAGCGTGCAGTGCTGCCGGGACGTTATAGGGCTGGCCTGTCCGCTTATGAGACCGGGCGAAAGTTTTTGCAAAGAATGGAGATATTGAACAGGGCCAAGACGATAATGGAAGGTCTTTCTCGGGAGACGAACGAAACTATCTATCTTGCCGTTCCCGGTCGGGAGGATTTTCTGCTGTTGGAAATGGTTGAACCAACTCAGCAGGTCCGGATCATACCATTGGTCGGAACTCGTTACCCCTTTCAGAAATTTTCAGCTGGCAAGGTCATCCAGGCATTTATGGCAGATCAAGACGACCTATCTTGGGAACAGCAGCAAATTCGCGAACAGGTGAGTAGCATTGATCAGGATGCACTTGGCGAGGGGATTGTCAGTCTGGCAGTCCCGATCTTTAATGTGAACGCCGCGATCTGTGGGAGCTTATGTCTGGTTGCTCCTGATTTTCGCTTGTCTCAAGAGCAGGTCAAAGAAAGCCTGCTCGCACGTTTGAAGGCGGCAGGTCAAGCTGTCTCCGCAAAGCTTGGATATTTCGATTATTGTGCTGGGGTACACTGATTTATTGTTCCATCACGCTAGTAAAAACTATGGACTTTAGTCCAAGACTTTCAGTTGCTACTCAATTCCCTCTCCCTGAGGGAGAGGGCTAGGGTGAGGGGGGCCGTTGGTAGATGTTACGAGAGCCCCCTCATCTGGCCTGTGGCCACCTTCTCCCTCGGGGAGAAGGGACAAAATTATTATGTGCTATTTGAGGGACTTTCAGTCCCTACAGGAACCTATGCACTTTCAGTGCATAGTTGTTCAGTGTCGCTTGGTGGTTGAAATGCTTTGACATAATTCATTGTGCCGATAATTTGCCCATTCTGGTTTTCACTGTTCTTTTGGCAGGAAAACCCTTCATCGTATTATTCTCCCATTTCTTCCTGAAATTTATTTATCAAGTCATTTGGATATGTACCAGGGCTCTCATAATTGAGAGCCCTGAAACGGGTTCAGTTGGTATTTGGCAGATTGTGGCCAGCCTCTTGAACTAGATCCCTTAAGCGGGGTGCTGAACTTTTTGGTATTCTCAACTGAGGGTCTGAGTACGGTTGATATTGTTTGGTATGATGTTGTGCCGATATTATAGATCTGTAAGCTCTTTCCTTAAATGCAGCAAGGAGGAGTATGAAATACCACAAAGTATTTGAAAACTTACCTGTCGGAGTCTTCCTGATGGGTGAGGTCATTGAAGATTGTAATGAGCAGACTTGTCGTCTGTTTGGGGTAGAGCGCGAGGAACTATTAGGTCGTTCCTTGTTGGACTATTCGTTGCCCCAACAGGCTGATGGTCAGGATTCACGAATTGTCCTGACTCAGCATGTCGAAGCGGCCCTCTCAGGAGAATCACAAACCTTTCTATGGCAAATCCTCCACAGGGAAAATTCCTGGATTGAAATTGAGATATTGATGTCGAGGATAGAGCTAGAGGGTCGACAGCTTGTTCAGATCTGTACGCGCGATATTCGTGAAAGAAAGCGAGTCGAGGAGTCTCTTCACGAGAGCGAGAAGCGCTTCCGAACTCTTGCCGAGGTGTCACCTGTCGGTATTTTTTATACCGATGCGGAAGACAATTTTTTATATGTCAACGAGCGCTGGTGTGAGGTGGTTGGTCTTACGGAGGAGGAGGCACTTAAGAAAGGCTTGGCTTGGGCACCTCACCCAGAGGATCGGGAACGAGTTCTTGAGGAATGGAGAGATGCTGCTGAACGGCAGGCTTCTTTCAAATCAGAATTCCGGATTCCGCACAGTGATGGAACAGATACCTGGGTTTATAGCCAGGTCGTGGCTGAAAAAAATTCCTCTGGCGGGTTGTTGGGATATGTCGGGACGATCACGGATATTTCCGAACGCAAACAGTTCGAGGAAGCGCTGGAAGAAAGAAATGAATTTATTGAGGCCATTATGGTTAACCTGCCCATCGGACTTCTTGTGGTTGGCTTTGATGATCTCAAGGTTCAATACCTGAATCCCGTATGTGAAAAGATCATTGGTAAGCACAGAGATGATTTTGTTGATTTGAATAGCCTCTGGGAAGAGACAATTCCTGACCCTCATCTTCGTCAGCAAGTCAGAGAAAGGATTTGTGCTGATCTGGAATATGGCGATCCGGAGCGTATGTCGTGGGAAATACCAATTACTAAGGACTCGGGCGAAGTGGTCGAGATCCTGGCTTTTGCTATCCCCATGCGGGACAGGAATCAAACCATTATCACGGTTCAGGATGTTACGGATCGAAAGCGTGCCGTGGCTGAATTATGTGAAAGAAACGAGTTTATTGAAACTGTTACCGATAACCTCCCGATCGGTTTTGTTGTTCTTGACTACGATGATCGCAAAATTCGATACGCCAACGAGAGAATCGGAGCGCTTGTCGGTTGGGCCATTGAGAAAGAGGAAGATCGTTACCTCGATACGTTCTGGAGAAGCGCCTTTCCTGACAAGGATTATCGCGCAAAGATGAAAGAGAAAGTCTACGCTGATTGGAAAAGCGGCGATCCGGGCAGGATGAATTGGGAAACCACAATCACCAAGGCTTCAGGGGAATTGGCCGACCTCCTTTTTACAAGTATTCCGATGCTGGAACACAATCTTGTTATTGTCACGCTTCAGGATGTCACTGAGCTTAAACGGGCCGAGAAGCTACAGATGCAACTGGAAATTGCTGCCGAAGTGCAGTCAAAGTTATTGCCTCAGCAATCTGCATCGATGGACGGTTTCGAAATTTCTGCCAGTTTTCAACCGGCTTATAAGATCGGCGGGGATTTTTATGACTGGTACGAGGTCGCTTCGGGCCTTGTCTCCATCACCCTTGGTGACATCATGGGGAAGGGCATTGCAGCGGCGATGCTCATGGCGACGGTGAGAGCAACAATGCGGGTTGTCTCATGTGAAAAATCTCCTGCCTTGGCTTTGAGGTTAGCGGATCAAGCTCTTCGTCAAGACCTAGGTAACTCCGAAAGTTTTGTTACCCTCTTTCATGGCCAACTCAACACCGAATTGAGAACTATTAACTATGTAGACTGTGGGCATGGTTTTGTTTTTATGCGCAGAGCCGATGGAGGGGTTGATGAATTATTTCCTCGCGGCCTCCCGTTGGGGATTTCCGCGGATGAACCCTATGTAGAAGGAGAAATGTCCTTTGCGAAAGGGGACGCTCTGGTTATATTCAGTGACGGATTGGTGGATGCTCTGCCAGAACTTTCTTTGGACAATAAGGCGTTAGCTGACCGATTGGCTGGTGCGCAGTCTGCCAGGGAAATGGTCGAACAATTGGTGGCAATAGTACCTCAAGATATGCCTTTGCCAGATGATTTGACGGTAGTCGTTGTTCGTTGTGCCACTTGAGAAATTATCTACAATAAGTAAATTATGGAAAGTTAAGTTTCTAAGGGAGCCCGCAGTTTGTTGCGAATTTGCCTCATTGGCAAGTATATAAAAACCGAAAATGTACCTGTGGTGCGGTACAATCTGGTTCTTCCGTCAAGTTAGTGATTATTCGGATTCGATAACTCGTAAAAAATAAAATCCCCTGGCAAAACCAGAGGATTTTATTTTTTACGGAATGTTTTGAATGCTCAGGCGTATATCAAGCTTCTTAAACACCTTCGACTTTCATGAACACTCTTTCGAAGCGTGTAAGTGCGTCGTCGATAATTTCGTTGTTCATTGCGGCAGTAGTGAACATTCGGCTACCGCCCACGGTTACCAGACCTTCGGCCATGTAGGCTGCACCCATGTGGGTCATGATATCTTTACGTTTATGGATTTCCTTTATTTTGCCCGGGAGCTCCCAAAACTTAAACAGGTTGATGTCAAAGAGGACAGTTCCTACGGTTTCAAGGTGAACCATTGAGGCTTGGTTGTAGGCCACGAAAGGCAAGTTGTATTTTTGAATCAGCTGTTTCAGCCCTTTGGTGAGGCGGTCACCAAGCTTTCCGGCTACTTCACAGGCGTTGGTTCTTTCAATCTCCTTGAGTGTTACATATCCAGCCATCGAGCTTAATGGGTTAGCAGCCAGTGTGCCACCTACGTGAGCTTTCTTGCCTTTCTTTCCGCCGATCCCGCCAGCTAGGCTTTCCATGACCTCTTTCTTTCCGCCGAGAGCACCAGCAGCCGGGTAGCCACCCGCAATGACCTTGCCCAGAGTGGTGATATCCGGTGTAACGCCGAAATATTCCTGGGCACCGCCCATGGCGATACGGAATCCGGTAACGACTTCATCGAAGATGAGCAGCGCGCCGTATTTGTCGCAGAGCGCTCTGACTTTTGCCGGATAGTCATAATCCAACGGACGGGTCCCGCTTTCCGGCCCCATCGGTTCTATGATCACTGCTGCAGTGCCGCCTCTGTAACGGTTACGTTTCAGCATGCGTTCCATGGCTTTTACATCGTTGGGGTAGACTTCCTGAGTGTGCTTGTAAACGGCGCGAGGAATACCATGGCATTCCAGTCCGCCGATACCGGCGATACGTTGCGCGTATGACACCTGGTCGCTCCAGCCGTGGAATCCGGCCCCCAGTTTGATAATATTTTTCTTTTTTGTGTGCACCCGGGCCAGGCGGATGGCGCCCATGCCCGCTTCCGTGCCGCTGCCGAGCAGACGTACTTTATCGATGCCCGGGAATTTGTCCACGATAAACTGGGCCAGTAGTGTTTCATATTCGTGATGAAGGCATGTGCAGGGGCCGCAGTTGTCGATGACCTCTTTAGCTTTTTCATTGACGATATCTGGTGAGCTGCCGAGAAGCGTGGTTCCACCACCTGCGAGGAAATCGATGTACTCGTTCCCGTCAATATCCACCAGATGCGCCCCTTTTGCTTTTGTGATAGTAAGTGGGAAAGGGTATGAAAATGCTTGGTTGTGTTGAACTCCACCAGGGATAATTTTGCTTGCTTTTTCAAATTCAGCTTTAGACTTTTTACATTTACTCTCAAAATAGTTCGTCAGGTAGCTTTTTAGTTCAGCCGGTTTCAAGCCCCTGGCAGGGGTCGTGATCAGGTTCTTTAACTCACGGTAGATCTCCTGCGTGTTGTGGTATTCAGTTATACCAAATCCTGTTTTGTCGATATCATTGCTCATGCTAAGCCTCCAATTTGATTTCTGTAAATACTCCGAAGTGATCAGAGATGTGTTGATTTTTATATGTGTTATGACAACAAAGTTCCGAATTGACGACGCTGCGTTCTGTCATCACTTTTTTAGCGAATATAAAGTCGATTCTGCGGCGATCCATTTCATCCAAGGCATGTAAGTGGTCGAACAGCCTGTTGTGTTTTCGGTTCTTTTCGTTGGTATAGTGATTCTGTAAGTTGATGTTTTTCGTTGGGTCCCAAGTGTCCCCGGGATCCGCATTGCCGCTTTTGTGCTCAAAGCAGTCGATAAATCCGTTTTCTTTTAACAGGCTGATCTCCGGCCAGTCCGGTTCGGCATTGAAATCCCCGAGAAGAAAGCATGGGGCGTCTTCAGGGACGACACGCTTGATGAATTTCAGAAGGGCTTCCCCCTCCTTTAATTTGGCCTTCTCTTCTTTTTTCAGTTTTTGCACAGCCTGGTGATATTCCTTGTCGCTGTAATTCCAGTCCTTTTTCAGCTTGACCAGGCGCTGGTAGCTCTTTTTACCGAATGCCGGCGTAGCCAGCAGGTGTGTGGCTACGATGTAGACTTCTTTCCCCGATGCGTTGATGACTCCTGCCAATGCTTGTGTGGCATTTTTGGTGTGATAGGAAAAATGTCGATTGACGATCCCTGCTCCTGCGATTTGGGTGCGGGCTAATGGCTTGAGATGCAGATGCTTTTTAGCCAGGATCAGGTCGCCTTCTTTCAGGTTGACAGGAAATCCGAACTTTCCGATCCGTAATCCCGAGATGCCTATGTGATACATGCAGTCCATGTTCATTATTGCTGCCAAGCGGTTTGCGTAATGGGGGAGAGGGTTGACTTCATTCAGGACAATGACATCTGCATTGATCCTGGTCAGTTCCTCAAACAAGCCGCGAAACCTCAACTCCCGGATTTCGGAGGATTCGTATTCCTTCGCCCGCACGATTCCACGATAGGTAAGTCCTGACCATGTGTTCAGAGTGATCAGTTTCAGGCGTTTGTGTTTTGCTTCAGGCACTGACTGCTGCTCCTCCTCATCTGAATCTGGTCGGGCGCATTGGTTCCGTTCAGCGGGAATTGATCTTTGTGGTCCCTGGTGTTTGTTCTTCATTGTTTATTTGTAGTTTATTTAAACGTTTCCCACCTGTAACTGACTGTACAGTCAGTTACAGGGGAAGTCAATAGCAAAACAGTTTTATATTCCCATGTGCCTCAGAGTTTACTGCTCAGTGGTGCGTCCTCTGTTTATGTGACGGGGCCCGGAGGGGGGGGGGCTTGCCCTTGTAGGGTTGATTCAAACGGCCCAGGTAGTCGCATGGTCTTAAGTTGTTGTTGTTGTCGGTACGGACTGCTGTGAATCAACTTCTTTTTGTAGTTTTTCAATGTAGGTGCTGGTCATTTCCACCATGGTGTCAATCAGTTGTTTTTTCCCAACCGACATGCCAAGCGTATAAAAGCGATTGGAAGCGGCAATGAGGATCATACTGATAACGGTAATCGTGGTTTCTGTTTGCTTCGGGTTGTCGGATTTGAAGAGTTTCCGGTATGTGGCAAGTGTCATCCTCAGTTCTTGGCGTTCATACTTTCTGAAAACCTTTTCTACGTCTTCGTCCATGTATTGGAGTGGATATGCGCTTTTGAAAAAGTCGCGCTCGCTCCTGAAGGCATCAAAGGCTTGATTCAGGTGTTGGCGAATGAATGTTTTGACGTCTATTCCCCCCAGGTCGGATGGTTGGGCGGAGAAGACTTTTTCGACAAAACGTTCCTGGAAGTCTTCAAGCAATTCCAGGAACAGGACTCTTTTGTCGACAAAATAGTTGTAGAAGGTTCCGATATTGACACCCGCTTCTGCTGCAATTTGATTACTCGAGGTCCCGTATAGACCTTTTTCAGAAAAAAGCCGGTAGCCGGTATCTTTTATCAGTTGTCTGGTCTTTATGCTGCGTTGTTGTTTGGGGACGGTTGCCTGTTTCTTATGCATGATATTTCCTGTTGAGGATTCAAGTGTCCGGTGCTCTCTGCCTGGCAGTGACATTGTGTTGATAGATTGCCCTGCCGGAGACCGTTCTAACGATATTATCACTTAATAAAAATTACAATCAAAAAATTATGAAATGAAAATATGACATAAAAATAGCATGTTACGTGTTGTAAGTAAAGTCATAAAGTAAGCTCTGACTTAAATTACTTGACAGGCGGGTTGGTTGTGTGTGAATTTTATGCCATGGAAAATGAAATGAATGGTATTTATTAGGAGGTTTGTCAGGTTCCTGGCAGGGCAGGCAAGGTGCTCTCAATTGCTGAGAATTGATGGTCTGTCAGTGAGTTGGGTGCGTTGATCAACAACATCCGGTTGACGGGTTGGTGAGAATGAAAAATAAAGATGCAATATTGACTATTGATTTAGGGACTTCCGGTGCCAAGGTAAGTCTCGTAACCCTGGATGGTCAGTGTCCTGTCTGGGCACTTGAAAAGGTTCCGCTCATAATTGTCGGAGCTGAAGGAGCCGAACAGGATCCTGATGAGTGGTGGAGCGCGATCAACCGTGCTGTCAGTCGCTGTTTATCCAAGGAGGTTATTTCAAGAAGTCGAATCCGTGCCGTCTGTACCTCTTCAATGGGGGAAGAGACCGTGCCGGTCGACCGTGATGGTAATAGTTTGATGAATGCCCTGAACTGGATGGACCAGCGAGGGGGGCGCATGATTCGAGAGCAGGTGAGGGGAGTGATTAACCCTCTGGGATACGGCCTGGGTAACCTTCTCAAATGGGTTCGTTATACCGGGGGGATCCCTTCTCTTTCAGGAAAAGACCCTGCGGGTCATATTGCCTATATTAAACAAGAGCGACCTGAAATATATGAAAAAACCTATAAGTTTTTGAATTCCCTCGACTTTATCAACCTGCGCCTGACTGGCGAGTATATCGCGACCCAAGATTCAGTCCTGCCTTTATGGGTCACAGATAACCGTAATCCAAGCAATGTGCAGTACCATTCAAGTCTTTTGGACATACTTGAGTGGGATCGGGATAAGCTGCCCGATATCGTGGCGTCAACAGCGGTCATTGGTAAACTTCTTCCGCAGGTGGCTGAATCTTGGGGGCTTTCGAATGACGTCAAGGTTGTTGCAGGCTCGGTGGATACGACGGCTGCTGCCATAGGTGCCGGATCTGTCCGTGATTTTGATCCATGCCTCACCCTTGGAACCTCATCCTATATAACTGCGCACGTTCCATACAAAAAAACCGATCCATTTCACAATATGGCTTCATTCCCCAGCGCTGTGCCCGGTAAGTATCTGCTGATGAATAACCAGACCACTGCGGGGGGCAATCTATCGTTCATGGCTGACAACATTGTCTATCATCGGGATGCCTTGCTGCAAGAAGAGCACAAGCCTGATATGTACAAAATATTTGATGAAATCTGTGAGGAAGTGCCCCCGGGGAGTAATGGAATATTGTATGCGCCCTGGGTCTTCGGAGAACGCTCTCCCATGGACGATTCTTTTGTCCGCGGTGGTATCTACAATGTGTCACTCCATAACAATCGTGGGGACATTATTCGAGCAATCTTTGAAGGTGTTGCATTCAATTCTCGCTGGCTGCTTGAGGGAGTAAGAAAGTTTTTGAAAAGTCCGTGCGATTCTATTCGGATGACCGGTGGTGGTGCCGCATCAGATGTCTGGTGTCAGATCTATTCCGATATTCTCAACTGCAGGATTGTGCAAATGGATGAACCGATCAAGACCAATGCCAGGGGGGCTGCTTTTATCGGTGCCGTCGGGATCGGTGAAATGAGTTTTGAGGATGTGCCAGAGTTGGTTAAGGTCAAGAAGGTCTATGAGCCTAATCCTGCCAACAGAGCTCTTTATGATGAAAAGTTTGACATTTTCAAGCAGTTCTACCGCAAGAACAAGTCTCTTTACAAACGTTTGAATAAAGATAGAGATGCCGCTCAGCAACGAAATCTGAATAAATAGCCTTTACTGGAAAGAGCGTTGTTCGGTAGGGAAATGCAAATAATGTCGTCTGACACAAACAAATTGAATAAAGGAAAGTAACGATGCTTGTCTCATTGACCAAAATCCTTGAAGGCGCAGAAAAAGGCGGTTATGCCGTAATGGCCCCAGATTTTATTACTAAAAATATGCTTAAACTTGAACTGGCGGTGGCTGAAAAATATAACACACCCGTTATCATCAGTTATCCTTCCTTGCCTATCGATAAATTCAGATTTTTCCGTTCCTGGACCAGATCAATTATCAAATTATGCGACAGGGCGAAAGTGCCGGTTTGTTTGCATCTGGACCATGGTAAATCTGTAAATGTTTGTCTCAAGGCGATCGATGCAGGATTTTCCAGCGTGATGATCGACGGAAGTTCATACTCTTTTGATGAGAATGTCCGGATGACGCGGACCGTGGTAGAGGCCGCGCGAAAGAAGGGGGTTTCGGTCGAAGCCGAAATCGGTCATGTGGGGTCTGGAAAATCCATTGTTGAGCGAGAAAAAGGTGATGACCATAGCCAATTAACAGATCCGGATGAAGCTAGCCGTTTTGTGCAACTGACCGGTGTCGATTGTGTCGCTGTTTCCATTGGAACCCTTCACGGGCAATACCAGGGAGAACCGAATATTGATTTTGGGAGGCTTGATGAAATCAGAGCGCAGGTGTCAGTTCCCCTGGTTCTTCACGGGGGGTCTGGTACCGGTGATGAAAATATCGCAAAGTCAGTAAAGGGTGGCATTCGGAAGGTCAATCTGTTTACCGAATTTTTAAAGCCTTATATCTCTGAAACCTTAAGTTATTATAAGAGAAACCCGCTAAGGCTCCTATTGCCGTTGGATAAAAGTAAACGGCAGTTGGCTGTTATCGAACCTGTCCTGAAAAGATATTTCGAAATTTCGGGGAGCATCAATAGGGGCAATTGTTAGCAGACCCCGGGGTGGCATCAGTCCCTCAGGTGAACATCGAAGGGACCGAGGCCAGAGCGGGGCGAGGGATATTCAAGAAGGAGAGCTTACATGGAAAACGATCAGGGTAAATTAACACGTCGGAAGTTTATCGAATTAAGTGCCGTGGGGGCTACCAGCTTGGCATTGGGGGGCATGGCGGGTTGTACCAAGTCGGAGGAATCTCTTCCGGCTCTTATCCCGCTTTCAGACAGGCCCAAGGTGGACCCATCCCAAAAACCGAATATCATTTTCCTGCTTTCAGATCAACATCGTTACGATGCCTTGGGCTGCAACGGAAATCAGGTTGTTCAGACGCCTAACATCGACAGTTTGGCGGCCAGAGGGGCTAATTTTACCAACACCCACTGCGCTTCACCCGTCTGTCAGCCTTCCCGGGCCTCTATTTTAACCGGTCTTTATCCTCATCAGCACGGGGTGACCCTTAATCACCAGAATGAGGTGAGTCATAATCTGTCGACTATGCCCCGGCAACTTCAGCAGGCCGGCTACAAAACAGCCCTTATCGGTAAAGCCCATTATTGGAATATGAACCGTAAATCGGTGAGTTTTTCTCTACTGAAATGGGGGGTTGATACGCGTGAAAAAGAGGATTATGTCCGAGCCTTTGGCTTCGACGATGTCATTGAAGAATTTGACCTTTACGCACACGCCTATGGGAAGGTGAATGTCTATACCCCCTATGTGGACTATTTGGCCGAGCGAGGAAAGCTGGAGCCCTATAAAAAACAAATCAAAAGTGTGTGGCAGCGTACGCCGACGACTTGGGACGGACAGACCAGTGTCCTCTCCCAGGAGGAGGACCAAACCTCTTTCCTCACCCGAGAGGCAACAACCTGGATAAAACAACGTGACCAGAGTCGGCCGTTTTTTCTTAATCTCGGGTATGTCGCTCCTCATCAACCGGAGATCTCTGACCCGATTTGGGCAGATTATTATAAAGATAAGGAAATGCCCTTTGGACCCCAGACCTATCCGGAAGTTCCCAACGAACTCTGGGGAAAGGTACTGGAAAAACAACATAAAATCGGATTCCCTCACAAGTTGACTCATGATTACCTGACCAATTCCAAGCGCCATTATTACGGTCAGATCTCACTCATCGACCAGGGGATCGGCGATATTATAAAAACATTGGAAGACCAGGGGATTGCGGATAATACCTGGATTTTGTACTCAGCGGATCATGGCGAATTCATGGGGGACCACAATCTGATGGGGAAAAAATTGTTTTACCAACCATCGGTCCGAGTCCCTGGAATTATAAAACCACCAAAAGGCATGGCATCCCGAACGGTCGACACGCTGATTGAAGCCATTGATCTGACAGCAACCATTCTCGATATCGCCGGGGCTGAACCAATCTCAAAATCGTCCGGTCAGTCACTATTGCCGCAGATGAACGGTGCAAAATCGAAGAAGAAGGCCGCGTTTAGCGAGATCGGGTCAGAAATCGACGGAAAGATTCTCCATTTGGTCAGTGCTGCCACCCAGAGGTATCGGTTGACCTACGAGACTACAACCAATACGCCCTGTGAACTGTTTGATCTGCAGGAGGATCCAGCCGAAATTCATAACCTGATCAATGATTCCACATTTAAGAAACTTGGCGATGACATGATCAACGATCTGGTATTGCCGCATATGAGTGCGTAATGGGATTTTTCGGCAGAGAAAACTAGGCTCCGAGAGAAAATCAATTGTTCTGGAGGTAGCAATTAGTATGGGACAGCAACTAAGTGCATCATGGGGGCCTCATGGCCTCTCGCACGGACATACACATGATCATTTCAGTGAAAAACAGAGCACATTCAATCTGATTAGCCTCGGCATATCCGGTGGGATTGCCCCCAGTTATGATGCAATCGTTGTTCTTCTTATTGCATTTTCATTGAACCAGATCGGGATGGGAATTGCGCTCATCAGTATCTTTAGTTTGGGGCTGGCGTCTGTTTTGATTGCCCTGGCCATCATGTTTTCCAAATCAAAATTCTTGCTGGATAAGTTTTCAGACACGAATCCCTTCATAAGACATATCCCATCGATCAGTGCCATAGCTATTATCATCATGGGTTCCATACTAACGATCAGGTCTCTCTTGCCGTTGATGTAGTAATGACCTGCGAAGAGGATGCTCAAACCCTTTGTCAGTCGGTAGAACAGGTTTATGGCGCTGTCTCTGGTCATCCCTTGATATCGCTGTAGTTGGTTGATTGGAAAAGGAAAAACATGTTTTTGTGTTGACAGCCCTCGATAACTAACTGTACAGTCATACAGACAGAAGGGTCGATTTGCTGAAAAGTTATTTGCGGGCTGTGGGCATTGGTCTCCACGGAAAGCATGGTCACTGAACGCTTGTAAGTGACTTTGGGAGAGAAGGAAGTAGTTGTCCTGCAGTTCTTTAAGAAATGAGGAAAAGGTATGACAAAGCATCAAGGATATTGTGAAGGTTGTCAGGGCGAGAATGATTGTGGGGATTGTCAGGGGAACAACGGGTAGTGAGGAGCAGAGCTTGAGGTTCAGACGCTGAGCATTGTCAGGATTACCATGTAGTATTTAGATAGTGTTTGAGCGCAAGGGTGAAAGCGACCGAATTGAGATATGTATTTTTTTTAAATTAATAAATATCAGTTTCTTGGTTGCGTAAAGGGAGAGTGTAAATGATTTTACTACCATTTAAGCGAAGTATATTTTATCCAATAATACCGGTTTTGGTACTGGCTGTCATAGCACACTTTGGCTATTACAGATCTGGCCTGCTGGAAAATGATTTTTTTCATCATTTAGCGGCAAATGTGTTTGGGCGTTTATATTTTGTCGCTGTCTCCTTCGGTGCGCTTTATGTATTTACTCGGATGACAATAGTTGGTGCAAGCCTCTCTTTGCGGATACTGGCTTCTTTCTTTGTTCCATGCGCTTGGATTGTAAAAGAAGCGATTGTTGTGACTGAATCGTTTCCGGTTGCCCAGGCTGCATATTTTCTCTTAAACCCGTTTCATATCTGGCTGATTCTGCTGGTTGTGTTTGAAATGGGACTTGCGACATTGATTGCCAGGTTTCTTCTGAAGATGAAGGGCGTCGATTTGAAAGTGATAACAAAACCTCCGGTTTTCGTGATGATCAGTAGTCTGGGGTCTGTTGTCGCTATGTATTCCTGGGGGAGTGGGGAAAATGTCTATGTCATGTATCTGGCATTGTTCCGCGCCCTGTTTGGAGACGGTATTTAAAACCAGAGATAGTCTCTGTCGTAAATTTGGAGGAATGTGAAATGGATAAAAAGAGTCAGGGAATATTCAATAGACCTTTCAACCGCAGAGACGCGCTGAAAATGTTGGGGAAAACCACCGCAGCCGGCGTTGTGCTGTCGGCGATTCCCGGAGTGGGAATCGCTGCGATGAAAACCCCCACAGAGCGTCCTAACCTGATTTTCATACTCGGTGATAACCATAATGCCGAAACCATGGAGTTTGCCGGGCATCCGTTTATCAAAACACCTGGCTTTAATCGCCTGGCAAGGGAAGGTGTCCACCTGCAAAACACGTTCAACACGACTTCGCTTTGCACCCCGTCCCGGGCCAGCATTCTGACAGGGGCTTACTGTCACAAGCACGGTGTAAAAAACAATCATATGCCGTGGACCGACAGCATGCCAACTTTCCTTGAGCACCTCAGTAAAAATGACTATGCCACGGCTTTTATCGGTAAATGGCATATGCCGGGTGATGGTTTGCCAAAGTTTCCCTACCTGGATCTTTTCGTCTCCTACACCTACCGTGAAGGGCAGGGCACCTATTTCAATTGTCCGATGATAGTCAATGGCGAGGAGGTCGCGTCCCGTAAGCCTTATATTACGGAAGAGGTGACCGATTATGCTATCGATTTCATGAAGTCGACTTTGAATAAACCCGAATCTGAAAGGAAGCCGTTCTGCATCTATCTCTCGCATCGCCCGGGTCACCCGCCGTATAAAGCTCCGAAGGATATAGATGGAATGTACGATGATGCGGATGTCAAAAAAGCGCTTCCGAAGAACATTGATGCCTGGTACGGCAAGTCCAGGCAGAATGTGTACCAGGGTTTCATGATGGGGTCATTTTACGATCAGTACCGCGGTTACTGTGAAACGCTGACTGCTATGGACAGGGATATCGACAGATTGCTGAACGTGCTGGATGAGATGGAAATCCAGGATAATACCGTTGTCATATATATGGGTGATAACGGTCAGATGTGGGGACAGCACGATCGTGTGAGTATCAAGGAGCCGTATGAAGAATCTCTCAAATTGCCGTTGATTGTACGCGCCCCTAAGCTGATCAAAGACCCAGGCACCAAGCGTGAGCAAATGGCGTTGAATATCGACATCGCTCCAACATTACTCGATATGGCTGGAGTGCCGAAGCCAAAGGATATGGATGGTGAAAGCTTCGTACCCATTTTGAAATCTCCTGCAGCGAAAGGGCGGGATGCATTCCTGATGGAGTTCTGGCGTTATTTTCCGGAGAACACACCTTCTTATGTTGGGGTGCGTACGAATCGTTATAAATTTGTCGAGTATGAGCGAGGCAGAGATCCATTGTTGTTTGACCTTAAGAGAGATTCTGCGGAGCAAAACAACTTATATGGAACGCCTGAAGGGGATAAATTGTTGCCTGGACTTCTGGCGAAAATGGGAAAACTCAATAAAAATCAGGTCAAATTTAAATAGAAGGGTTGGTGAAGCCTGTGGCTACTAAAAAAGAAAAACAGTTACATGCGGCACTATCGCGGCGCGATGTTTTGAAAGGTGCCGGATATGCAGCGGCTGCGGGGATGATGAGCGGTTTGTTGCCGGGACTCTCCTTTGCAGGAAAGGAGAAAAAGCCGAATATCGTCTTCATCCTTTCCGACGATCATCGCTGGGACCATTTCGGAGTGATGGGCCATCCCTGGATTCAGACGCCAAATCTGGACCGACTGGCCAACGAAGGGGTCATGTTCAGCAACGCCTTTTGCACCACGGCACTCTGCAGCCCCTCGCGGGCGAGTTTTATCTCCGGGCAGTATGCTCACAAGCATGGCGTAATCAATAATCTTGCCCAATGGGACGAACAAAACGTCACGGTGCTGGAGTTGCTGAAACAGCGTGGGTACCGAACCGGCTTTATCGGGAAATGGCACATGCCCGGGCCCTTGCCTGAACTTCGGGGGGTAGATCAGTTCATCTCCTTTACCCACAAAACCGGTCAGGGATCACATTTTGATTGCCCGCTGGTGATTGATGGTGTCGAAACAGAGCGTAAAGGGAAGTACCTTGCCGAAGATTTGACCGATTTTGCGCTCGATTTTATCCGCAAAGAGAATGACGACCCCTTCTGTCTTTACCTGGCCCACAAGGCGCCACATTATCCCTTTAACCCGCCGCCTGAGCTGGAGGATCTTTACAAGGATAAACCGATAGATCATTTGCCCAAGTCGGCTCATCACCGATTCGCCGGTATGGTGAATGGCGAAGTTTACGGTGGGGTGTTGTGGAATGTCGAAGCAAAATACAAAAAATACTGCAGCCTGATCACCTCGGTGGATCAGCAGGTTGGCAGAGTGATGGATGAACTGGAGCGGTTGGGCGTAGCGGATAATACCATCGTCATCTACTCGACCGATAACGGCTATCTGATGGGGGACAAGGGCCATTTTGACAAACGCTGGGCCCATGAGCGGGCTCTGCGAATCCCGTTTATCGTTCGTTACCCGGCGGGGCTCAAAAATCCAGGGCGCATATCAGAGGAGATGATCCTCAATGTCGATCTTGCGCCGACCCTGCTCGCTATGGCGGGGGCTCCGGCCTCTAGTGAAATGGACGGAAAAAGTATCAAGCCACTGTTGCTGAATAAGACGGTGGCCTTCAGGGAATCCTTTCACTACGAATTTTTCAAGGACTTCCCACCCTATACCGTTCCGGAAACTGATGCCGTCAGAACCCGGCGCCATCTCTATATCGAGTTCAACAACTCCCGCAGGAAAGCTGAGTTGTATGACATCACAAAAGACCCCGAGAACCTGCATGACTTGATGGGGACTCCAGAGGGTCAAAAGGTCTTGCCTGGTCTGAAGCCGTTACTCGACGATTACAGGAGGGCACGCAAAAATGCAGCCTGATATGAGTGGGGATAAGCGGAAGTCATTGAACAAAAGACTTATCCTGCCGGCTGGAATCGCGTTGATTGTCTGGTTGGCGTTGAACTTTTTCTACGATCAGTTGATCCATATCGAAAGTGTCAAACTCTACGCTTTTCTGGCGGATATGACCTGGGTCCTGCTGGTTATCAGTGTAGGTTTCAGCACTTTGATCATCTATCCGATCATGTATTTTCGTGGTGCTTCCTTTGGCGAACGACTGCTCGGTAGTTTCCTGACACCGCTTGGCTGGTGCTTCAAGGAGGTTCTTCGCGTCAATGTCAGTTTCACTCTAGCAGAAGCGACATTTTTCACCCTGTTTACCTCGGTTTCTCTGATGCTGATTTTTGGTCAGGTCGGCCTCATCGGTCTCAGCGAACTCTTGTATCGCTGGGTGAAAAAACGTAAAGGGGGCATCGGCAAAATTCTGACAGCCGGTCCCGCTATATCTGTTCTGGTTTCACTCGTCACTGTCTATTTCATTGCTCTTTATGATGGCGGCTATAGTTTTCACCTGACGGTCAAGATGCTTTATCGGGCTCTTTTTCTTTAAGGGGACCGAAATTAAAAGGGAAGTGTATGGAAGTGAATCCACAAAACAGCGCGGTAGATGCTGCAGAGGTGACGGGCCAATCGTCATTAAGTCTGATGATGATCGTTGCGACCTGTCTGGTCTCTGCGGTTAGTGCTGTGATGTTTAATATTCTGCCCCTGTTTCTGGGCGCCGCCGCCGATGCTCACAACTTGAGTGATCTTCAGCTGGGGTTGCTCGGCTCAGCAGGTCTTTTGGGTGCCACGCTGGTGGCGCTGACCTCGATTGTCTGGGTGCGTCGTGTCAATTGGCGAGTGCTTTCCGGCATTGCCTTTGGTATGACGGTCGTACTTCTTGTCATCTATGCATCGATCCAGAGTTTCTATGGCATGCTCGGTCTGCAATTCTTAATCGGCTGCTGTCTTGGCTCGACATTCTCACTGGTCCTGTGCCTGATCGGCGATGTGCCACACCCCGATAGCCTTTTTGCCTTTAAATCGTTTGCAGAGATCGGCCTCGGCTGTTTCCTGATGTATCTACTGCCACGGATGGTTATGCCCAGTTGGGGGTTTCCTGGGATACTGATCAGCATAGCTGTTGTGGTCGCAGTCCTTGCCGTGTTCATCCCCTTCTTACCCTGTCGTGCAATGGATACTGTTGCGACGTCTCCAAAGACTGCGGGCAACAAACTTACCTGGGTTGCATTATCCGCGTTGTTTCTCTTTTTCGGGGCCATGGCCGGGTTTTGGGCTTTTTTAGAACGCATTGGTGTGGATGCTGGGCTCTCCCAGGCGGATGTTTCTACTGCGATTGTCGCATCCATGGTTGTTGGTCTGGTTGCCACTCTTATCGGGGGAATTATTGGTGATCGCTTCGGCCGGACGATCTTTCTGCTGGCCTGTGCTGTGTTACTCGGTGTCGGGATGCTTCTGCTAGCTCAGCCATTGACTGTTCTGCTCTACCTGGCCGCAAGCTGCATCTTCAGCTTTGGCTGGAACTATATTATGCCCTATCAAATGGCTATCATCGGTGAAGCTGATAGCTCCGGTCGATTGATTGTTCTGATTGCCGTGGCTCTGACTCTCGGGGGAGCTTTCGGCCCCGCATTGATGGGGCTGGTGAAAACGGGTTCCAGTTATACCCCGATTTTTGTCGTGACAGCTGTTGCGGTTGTCGCCAGTACAATCCTTTTTATACTGGTAGTGCGCTATCTTTCGTGCCGGGGCTCAGAATCGACAGGGATTAATCCAATGCTTGATGAATCCTTAACTGATAATTCTCTTTAGCAAGCTACTGGTTCGTCCTTGTTGGTTATTTTTGCATCTGGCCAATCCACCAACGATTTGAGTAGACTAGAGAATGTAAAGCAGGGCTACCAATAGATGTGATGAGCGGAGTTTGCATGCTGCCAGGTCGAACGGAGTCGATGAAAACAATTCAGGACGTCCTGGTGAAACCGGCCGGGCCCGATTGTAATATGGCCTGTACTTATTGCTTTTATCTGGACAAGCAGGACCTGTTTCAAGAGTCGTCCGTGCATCGTATGTCCGATGCTGTCCTTGAGGCATTGGTTCGACAAGTCATGAGTCAGGCGGGTCAACAGGTCGTTTTCGGCTGGCAGGGCGGCGAGCCTACACTCATGGGGCTCGATTTTTTCAAGCGTGCGGTCGCTCTACAGCAGCGATATGGTCGGGGGCAGTCGGTAGGTAACGGACTGCAGACAAATGGCTTGCTGCTGGATGCTACTTGGTCAAGTTTTCTGTCGGAATACAGCTTTCTTGTCGGTCTGTCGCTCGATGGACCCGAGCATATTCATGATCGTTATCGTCGGACCAGTGGCGGCAAAGGGACCTGGGCGACAGTGACCGATAAGGCCAAACTGCTGCAGGATGCGGGGGTAGCTGTCAACGCGCTCTCCGTCGTTAATTCTTACTCCGTGCAGTTTGCTGAAGAGATATATGTACACCACAAGCAGGCCGGATTCGACTTTATGCAATTTATCCCCTGCGTGGAAACCGATCCTGCGGAACCAACTCGAGCTGCTTCTTTCTCGGTCTCCTCGGAAGCCTACGGTTCATTCCTCTGCCAGCTTTTCGACCTCTGGTTGAACGATTTCGTTGACGGGAAACCGACGACTTCGATCCGCATGTTCGAATCGATCTTTCATAGCTACGTCGGGCAGGTGCCACCGGATTGTGGCTTGCGCAAGCAGTGCGGCGATTATCTGGTGGTGGAGCATAATGGTGACTTGTTCTCCTGCGACTTTTTTGTTGAACCTGAATGGAAGCTGGGAAATGTGCTGGAAAATAATCTTAGCGCAGTTCTCAATTCGGAGCAACAGACTGCTTTTGGATGTCTTAAGTCTAAGCTGCCAGGTCCCTGTGAAACCTGTGAGTGGTTGCAGTATTGCACCGGAGGCTGTACCAAGGACCGTATTCGTGATCCCCGAGATCAGGGGCTGAATCATTTCTGTTCTGCATATCAGACGTTCTTTAAACACGCCGATCCACATTTCCACCTGCTGGCCGAACAATGGCGTTTGCGGGAAGCGGAAGGACGGGCTAGTGCCATGCGTACTCAGATGGAGCAGACCGGCGTAAAAGTTGGGCGAAACGATCCTTGCCCCTGTGGTAGCGGCAGGCAATTCAAAAAATGCTGTAGTTCGTTACGCTCGGCAGGGCAGAATTAATCGTTTTCGGTCAGGTATGTTTACTCCGCGACCTTTATTGCCCTACAGATTTTCATCCCTTTCCGTTTGACTAATCCGTTTTCGCAGCCTCTATTCCATATAATATAAATCGTTACTTCTGACATTTCCTTAGTATCTACGCCCGCAATCAACAGTGGTAGGAAGATGCTAAGAGGCTGAAACTCTTACAATAGAATATGGTTCTATTTTTTGGTTGACTTACTGACTGGTCAGTGAGTAAACTAACTGCACAGTCAGATTGTTGTGGGGTGGCTTAGAATAAGCCAGAGAAAAGAAGAACTTTGTTACTCACAAATATATAGGAGAAGAGTCATGGAAGGAATCTTGGAGAATATGCCAAATCAAGCACTACAGGAAGATAGTCTGAGAAGTGAGCAGGAGTCCAGTAACGGATACGGGATCACAAACTATCAGGCACCGCAGCCGATCTATGCCAAGTTGGATCGTCTGATGAAGTTGCCTCCGATAGGAATCAAGCAGAGGGCAATGGATGGTTACATGGCGTATTTTGAAAAAAAATGCGTCAAGTCCAAGGGAGTCATAACCGAAGCCAAAGAGTTTATTCCTGGTGGCGTACAGCATAACCTGGCGTTCAATTACCCGTTTCCGGTCGTTTTTACCAAAGCCGAAGGCGCCTATCTGTATGACTTGGATGGAAACAAGTATATCGATTTCCTGCAGGCGGGTGGTCCGACTATTCTTGGCAGCAATCCTCCTGAAGTCCGTGAGCCGGTTATTGAACTTCTAAATGAATGTGGCCCGGTGACGGGACTCTTCCATGAGTTTGAACTGAAAATAGCCAAGGAAGTTTGCAAGCATATGCCGGCGGTTGAAAAGTTCCGCATGCTTGGTTCAGGAACCGAGGCTGTCATGACAGCAATCCGCGTGGCGCGTCTACATACCGGCAAGAAGAATATCATCAAGATTGGCGGCGCATACCATGGCTGGTCCGATCAGATGGTATATAGTTTGAAAATCCCCGGATCGCGTCGTTTTGAGGCCCACGGGATTCCGAGAGTTTGCACCAAATATACACGCGAAGCCAAACCGAATGATCTTGCTTCTCTGGAGCGGGTCCTGCGTCTGAATAAAATTCGAGGGGGTACCGCCGCTGTTATTCTCGAGCCGGTCGGTCCTGAAAGTGGTACGAGGCCGATAGATCAGGATTACAACGCCGGGGTAAGGAAGCTCTGCGACAAGCATGGTGCACTGCTGATTTTTGACGAGGTTGTTACCGCATTTCGCATCGGTCTGGGCGGTGCTCAGGGTTATTTCGGTGTGCGCCCGGATCTGACTGTGTTTGGTAAAATCGTCGGTGGCGGATATCCTTCTGCTGGCGGCATTGGGGGTCGCAAGGATCTGGTCAATCTTCTTGCCGCCGGTTTGGAAAGCGGTAAAAAGAAGTGCTACAGCGGTGGGACCATGGCTGCCAATCCACTGACCGCTGCGGCTGGTTACTACACCATCAAAGAGATTGAAAGAACCAATGCCTGTGTTAAGGCAGGCAAGGCCGGAGATCGTCTGACGCTGGGGCTGCAGAAAATGATCGCGGAAAACAATCTGCCATATGTTGCCTACAATCAAGGATCTATCTGTCATTTGGAAACCGCTGCAGGAATGTTCATTGATCTGAACTGGCTGAAAATTCTCAAGGTCCTCAAAGAGATCAAGGTCCGTAAGCTGGAGATGGAGAAATTTGGCGCCGCTTATATGGCCGAAGGGCTTGTAACCCTGGCCGGCAGCCGGATGTACACCAGCGCCGCAACCACTGATGAAGTTGTCGATGATGCCCTGGAACGCTTTGGGCGGGTGTTCGCGAATATCGACCGATCAGCTCTCTTAAGGAGTAAATGATGAAAGCACAAGAGATTCGAGAACAAGTCTGTGCCATGGGAAGAAAACTTGTTGAAGCGAAACTCCTGGTTGGTACCTGGGGGAATATCAGTGCCCGTATCGATGACAAGACTATGGCGATCACTCCGAGTGGCAAGGATTATCTGGAACTGGAGGCGGAAGATATTGTCATTGTCAATTTGAAGGATGGCTCATACGAGGGTCTGAAACCTTCAGGCGAAAAGACCCTTCATATGGCGATTTATAATCACCGCAAAGAGATAAACGGGGTCATTCACACTCATTCCGATAATTCGTCAACAGTCGCCGCTACACGGCGTGAAGTCCCCGCTATACTTGATGATCTGGCTCAAATTATCGGACCCAGTATCCGCTGCGCCGATTATGCCTTGCCAACGACAAAAAAGATGAGCAAAACTACCATGAAGGCGCTCAAGGGGCGTAACGCGGCACTGCTAGCCAACCATGGAGCAGTCTGTCTTGGCCGTAGCATGGATGAGGCTTATACTTGTTGTCAGGTTCTTGAGAAGGCATGCAAGGTATTTATCGAATCTGAATTTCTTGGTGGCGCCAAGCCGATCAACAAGATTGAAGCCTATATGATGCATCAGGTCTATTTGAGAAAGTATTCCAAGCAGTAGGAGAACCCATGACGCAGGGTGCGTATCTTATTACCTACGACATCGGGACCACGGGGAGCAAGACCTGCCTCTACGCATTTGATGCCCAGATGCTTCTGGTTGACAGTGTTCTGCGAGAATACTCCCTCCATATTCTGTCCAGAGGAGGGGCAGAGCAGGATCCTGATGAATGGTGGCGTGCGATTTGCGAAAGCAGCCGTGAAATTCTGCAGCGAAATTCCCTCGCTCCTCAGCAGATCAGGGGGATCTCCTTCTGCTGCCAGATGCAGGGTCTGGTTGTCGTCGATAGGGCCGGGCAACCACTCCGTCGTGCCATGAGTTACATGGATCAACGCGCGGTGGAGCAGAAGCGAAAAGGGATCAGCTCAGGGATCCGCTTTTCCGGTTACAACGCTGCCAGGGCTCTCTCTTCTTTGCGGATTACCGGGGGGCTTGCCGCCAGTGTCAAAGACCCTTTGTGGAAATACAAATGGCTTGAGGAGAACGAACCTCGAACCTTTGAGAAAATCCACAAGTGGCTGGATGTCAAAGAGTATCTGCTGCTGCGGGCAACCGGTCGTTTCTGCATGACCGAGGACTCCGCTTTCGGCACCTTCCTCTACGACAGTCGTCCGGGAAAGAAGGAGTGGAGCCACTCATTGTGCCGCACCTTCGGCGTTAATCCGGATCATCTACCGGAAATCATCGGGGCAACCGAGAATGCGGGTGGGCTTCTTCCTGAAGCCGCAGCCGAATTGGGATTGACTGCCGGGACCCCGGTCTTCGGCGGCGCGGGAGATGCTTCAGCACTTGCCCTCGGTTCGGGAGCGATCGACGAGGGAGACACCCATATTTACGTGGGCACCTCCGGCTGGGTTTCAACGGTCGTGAAGAAGCGTCTTGTCGATTTCAATCATTTTATTGCCTCTGTCATCGGCAGCCGCCCCGGGTATTACAACTATTTCGCCGAACAGGAGACCAGCGGCAAGTGCCTCGAATGGGTAAAAAACCACCTCGCCTTGGACGAGATCGGTGTCTACCTGGACAAAAAGGAAATCACCGACCAACCTGAAGCTCAGTATCGGAGTATGTTCGATTATCTGAGTGAGGTCATTAAGGATGCTACGCCCGGTTGCGATGGTCTGATTTTCACCCCTTGGTTGCATGGTAACCGCTCTCCATTTGAGGACGATAAGGCTCGGGGGATGTTCTTTAACCTCAGTCTGGAGACTGGTAAAGGGGCAATGATTCGATCTGTCGTTGAGGGGATCTGTTTCCATAAAAAATGGCTTCTTGACTCGATCGAGAAAAAAGCTGCGACCTCCGATTCGATTCGTTTTGTCGGCGGAGGGGCCATCTCCGATGTCACATCCCAGATCATGGCCGATATTATTGAACGTCCCATAGAAGTCGTTGCCGATCCGCAAAACGCCGGAGCCGCTGGAGCTGCCATTGTCTGTGGAGTTGGTCTTGGGCTGCTCTCTGATTTTTCTGAGGGTAAAAAGGCGATTAAGGTGCGCAGGGTTTTCGAACCAAATTTGCTACATCAAGACAACTATCGGCGGAATTTTAAGGCCTTCAAAAGTCTTTATCGCCAGAATAAGCGCACCTTTGCACTGCTCAACTAATCTTTCGTCAGAACGAGCAGCACGCAGTGAAAAGCGTGCTGCTTTTATCAATCAAGTGATATGTGGATATGAGAAAAATTGTTCCTTCTGATCATAGGAACGGAGCCTTGGACAAGGAGAATATGAACCATGAAGCGCAAAATCCTTTGGAGTCTTGGAATCATTCTGCTGATTGCGGTCGGAGCCGGATGGTATGGTTATCATAGGTTGAGTTCGCGTTTTGTCCGACTGACACCTGAATATGTGCAAGAATTAGAAAAGGCCGTTGCTGCTCAGAATGAGGACGCAATTAGCAAGCCGGTGCCACGACAGCGAACCCTTCAAAAGCCCAACCCCTTCAAAAATGTCTATTTTGGCGATACCCATGTGCATACGGCGCTCTCTTTTGATAGTTATTTGTTTGGTAACCGGACGAGCCTCGACGATGCTTACCGTTTTGCCAACGGACAAATGATCAAGAATGCTGCCGGTGAGCCGATGCAGTTAACGGTCCCCCTCGATTTCGTTGCGATCACCGATCACGCTGAGAGTTTCGGTCTGTTTGAAGGCTGTGCCCAAGAGGATCTGACGGACGATCAGAGAGATTTCTGTGGCGAGTTTGATAATCCGTCGATGTCATTCTTTCTTAAATTGCGCAAGTCTGGAACCGAGCGGCCGCCTCAGAGGATCGCAGAATATTGCGGCGAAGATGGCGCTTTTTGTATAGAGAATGGAAAAACTACCTGGGAGACAATTCAACTGGCGGCTGACAAGTATAACCAGCCCGGTACTTTTACCGCATTCCAAGCCTATGAATATTCACCGATGCTTCCAAATGGCGGCAAGATTCATCGCAACGTTATTTTCCGCAATCCGACAGTACCAGACTATGCCGTTTCTGCCTATGATGCCCGGACAGTGCTTGATTTGTGGCGCTCGCTGGAGGAGACCTGTGTCGGTGAGTGCGAGTTTTTAACCATTCCGCATAACATGAACAAGACTTGGAGTCTGGCATACTCGGGCAAGACTATTGACGGTGATTCCTATACCGAGCAGGACTGGTCTTTGCGTGGACGCTCGGAACCCCTCGCTGAGATATTTCAGATCAAAGGGTCCTCCGAATGTGGCGTCGGTGTGGGTGCTGTAGATGAAGAGTGCTCTTTTGAGCAATTTTTTCCGCCCTGTGAAGAAGGGGAGACTGAAAAATGTATAAGTCTAACTTCAATGGCGCGGGAAGGCCTGAAGATCGGCCTGGAGTTGAAACAGGATTTTGGTTTCAACCCCTTGCGCTACGGCTTTATTGGTAGTACCGACACCCATAATGGCAGCGGTGGCGACACCGAGGAATGGGACTATCGAGGCAATAATGGTCTCTATGGCGCCCCTGCCCAGAAACGCTTGTCGGCAAAAGCAAAGGGGTTCAAGTCGCCGATGATGAGAAATCCCGGTGGACTTGCCGCAATATGGGCTGAAGAGAATACCCGGGATGCGCTCTTTGAGAGCATGAGCAATCGCGAAACCTATGGCACCAGCGGCACCCGCATCCGCTTGCGTTTCTTTGCCGGCTGGGATTTAACGGATGATCTAATGGCGGGGCAGGATTTGGTAGCCAAAGCCTATGAGAATGGTGTTCCCATGGGGAGCGTTCTGGAAGCGAGTGGCAGTGATGCCAAGCCGAAATTCCTCGTTTGGGCGGGCAAGGACCCGGACAGCGCCAACCTGCAACGGGTGCAGATGGTCAAGGGTTGGATTGACGACGGCGAGCGCAAGGAAGAAGTGTTTGATCTGGTCTGTTCCGACGGGTTGATTCCTGATCCTGCTACGGGTCGTTGTCCCGATAACGGCGCCCGGGTTGACCTGAGCACTTGCGAGGTTAGTCCAGACTCGGGTGCAGCAGAGCTGAAAGTAGTCTGGGAAGACGAAAGTTTCGATCCTGAGTTGTCGGCCTTCTATTATGTCCGGGTGCTGGAAAATCCGACCTGCCGCTGGTCGACTTACGACGCCATTCGTTTGGGGCAGGAGCCGCGGAGCGATTTTCCTGCGACCGTAAAGGAACGTGCCTGGTCTTCGCCGATCTGGTTCGCGCCCAAAAAAGAAAAGATCTGATCCGGGTGCGGGAGATTCAGAACTTGATTCAATAGAAAGTTATTTGGTTTTTGTATCGAATTGTATCAATCAAACAAGGAATGACTGACTGTGCAGACAATTTGTGCCGTCGATAAAGATATTAGCGGGTCAGGCGATGCGCCACAACTTTAGCGGTTGATAATATCCAGAGTGTTTGTTGCACGTATTATTGTCCTCCATGTGTAGCACTCAACCTCTGATTGAACAGATGTTTAGTAATGTTTTGATGATCCGGCACAGTAGAAAGGCACAAAAATGAAAAAAAAGGTGGGTGTGGCATTAGCAATCATCCTTCTGGTCGCTCTTGGAGGCGGATTCTATATTTATCAGAAACAACGCTCCAAAGTGGTCCATCTGACACCGGAAGTGCAAAGAACGTTGTTAGAAACGGTTGCGGCTGAAAATGAAGCAGTAATTAAAAAACCCGAATTCCGCAAAAGGATGGTTCAACCTGCTAATCCTCAAAAAAATGTCTACTTTGGTGATCTTCATACTCATACCTCCTGGTCCTTTGATAGCTACCTTTCGGGAAACCGTTTACCCCCAGAAGAGGCTTATCGGTTTGCTCAGGGAGAGAAAATAAAGCTGTTTTCGGGTGAGATCGCCCAGTTATCAGAGCCACTGGATTTCATTGCGGTTACCGACCATGCTGAAAGCTTTGGCCTGTTTGAGGGATGTGCTTCTTCAAACCTTACTCCAAAGCAAGAAAAGTTTTGTGCCCAATTTGACAATCCCTCCCTGCGTTTATTGTTTAGCCTCAAGAAAGATATCCTCAAACGCCCCCCCAAGGCACCGGCTGATCTTTGCGGGGAAGATGGCAGCTTTTGCCGCGAACATGGAAAGACTACTTGGGGAAAAACGCAAGCTGCGGCGGACAAAGCCTATCAACCTGGTGTATTCACCACCTTTTACTCTTATGAGTATTCCCCTATCTGGAAGAACATGGGGTCCACCCACCGTAATGTTTTTTTCCGCAACCGCACCGTCCCTGAAACCGCGGTCTCGGCTTTTAGTGCAGCAACGGCATTGGACCTCTGGAGAACTCTGGAAGATACCTGTAGCGGGGATTGTGAGTTCCTCACCATTCCGCATAATTTGAATCGCTATCAGGGAAAAGCCTACTCACGGGTAGATGAAGACGGCGGGCCTTATACACCAGAAGATTGGAAACGGCGGGAGAACTACGATTCTTTGGCGGAGATCTTTCAGACAAAAGGGAACTCCGAATGTGCGGAGGGGTTAAATACAACGGATGAAGAGTGCACTTTTGAACAGTTTTATCCACTCTGTGAGGGCGAGGAACTCGGAAAATGCGCCAGCGACGGTTCTTTTGCCCGGGATGGTTTGAAGTTTGGTCTGGAACTGGAAAAGGAGTTGGGATTCAATCCGCTGCGTTTCGGCTTCATAGCGAGTACCGATACCCATAATTCCACCCCTGGAGATACTGAAGAGTGGGACTGGCGAGGAAAGATTGGACTTCGGGATCAAACGGCAAAGAGGCGGCTTGCCATACGAAAACTGGTTCCTGGTACCAATTTTAGCTATAACCCCGGAGGCCTGGCAGCGATCTGGGCGAAAGAAAATACCCGGGAATCCTTGTTTGATGCCATGAAAAACAAAGAAACCTATGCCACCAGCGGCACCCGCATTCGGCTTCGTTTTTTTGGCGGCTGGGATCTGGAACAGGACATGCTGAATCAGCCTGATCTGGTTGCGTCTGCGTATGAAACTGGCGTTCCCATGGGAGGGGTGCTGGAACCGGGTGAAACAACGAATCAGCCGAAATTTCTTGTCTGGGCAGCCAAAGATCCGTTGGGGGCTAACCTGGATCGGGTTCAGCTGATTAAGGGATGGGTCGAAAATGGTGAAAGCAAAGAAGCTGTCTTTGATATTGGCTGTTCCGATGGGTTGACTCCTGATCCGAAGACCGGGAAATGCCCGGACAACGGCGCTCGGGTTGAATCTGATACCTGTGAGGTCACTGCCGGAGCAGGCGACGAAGAGCTGAAGGTTTTTTGGACAGATGAAAACTTTGATCCGGAATACTCTGCGTTTTACTATATCCGGGTACTTCAAAATCCTACCTGCCGTTGGACAAGTTATGACGCTATTCGGCTTGGGGAAAAGGCACCGGAAGAAGTTTCCGCAATATTAAAGGAAAGGGCTTGGTCTTCACCGATCTGGTACTCTCCCAATAATCTTAAGAACCATCTGAAATAGAAATCAAGGAGCAATGAATGAAGAAGGGAATGATCGTAGTAGCGGCGCTGTTTCTTGCACTGCTTATCGGGGTGGGTTCATCTTATTCTTACCTTAGATACTTCCATCAAAGTGGATGGATAATAAATGGGCCCTGGAAAACAAACTTGGGTATGGGGTTGGCCGATACGGGAATGTATGACAGAGCCTGGACAGCGCTTTTCAGTGTTTTCTCTCCCTCAAATGTGAATGTTTATTATAAGGGCTATACAGACGAAGACGGAGAAAAACTTCAGGCAAGTTGCAATTATCGAATCGAAGGCAAAGAAATAGACTCCAGGTGGTGGAGTATCACGGCATATATGGAAGATGGTTTCCTCATTCCCAATGAAGAGAAACGCTACTCATGGAATAAGTATAATTTCCAGAATGAAGGCAATGGTCAGTTTGTTATAAACCTATCCAAAAAACGGGAGGAGGTTAACTGGATTCCGCTGGGGGATTATTCTGGGAGTTTAAGCCTTACACTACGCTTATACCATCCTGGTAAATTATTTTATGAAAATCCTGAAACAGTCGAATTGCCAAAAATCATTAAGGAGGGGTGCAAATGAGAAACTGGAAAGGATTTATAATTATAACGCTGATCTTGTCTGCTATTTTCCATGTTGCAACAATTAAGGCTATCCCTTATGTGGTAATGACGGTGGCAAAAAAGAAACTGATGGAAAGAGAAAAGATCGGAGTTAACGAAGTAGCCTACAAAGATTTGATTACAGAAGATGAACGAGTTGTGATAAGGCCTTCTCCAGACCTCCTCTACAGCGGCATGATTTTTGACGTGAGCAAAGCTCCGTTGATGGTTAGCGCCAGCGTGGAGGAAGGGAAATACTGGGCTCTCAATTTTTATGATATGGAAACAAATAATTTTGGTATTTTTGATGATCGAAAAATCACAGACGGTGATTTCAAGATCATCCTTGCGCATAAAGACGCCGAGATCAAAAATCCTCAAGGGTACAAAGTTTTAAGGTCTCCTGATAGTACAGGTGTAATGTTGAACAGAATCGTGGTTCCGGATAGGAGTGTTCTTGACGAGTATCAAAAGCTGCAGCACACTTTGAAAGTAACCCCCTATATTGAATAGGGGCGTATTGATCGTTCTTCCGATAGCGGTGCTCGGCTCGAAGTGGCGCGCTTGCGGGGTCACAGCTGGGCGCACGGAGTTAAGAAAAGTATAGGATCTGATATGAAGACACAGTTTATCCAGCGGCTTTCCCGGGACCCCCTCTTTAGGTTTTTCCTGGGTGGCTTAATCGTTTTTGCCCTCTATTCATTTTCTTCCTCCCGAGAGTCGGATATCTCCTATCGCATCACCTTTGATGAAGGTCAGATCGAACGTCTTAAGAGTGCCTGGGCAAAGGAGAAGGGCCGTATCCCTACGAAGCAGGAGCTCACGAATCTGCTTACCTCTGAGATCGAGGAAGAAGCACTTTACCGAGAAGCGCGCCGTCTTGGTCTTGATAAAGGTGATCGGATAGTAAAGCGCCGGCTGGTGCAGAAATATCGGGTTATGCTGGATGACGTGGTGATTGTCGCAGAACCTGATGAGTTGTTGCTCAAGGAGTACTATCTGGCTCACCTCGAACGCTATCAACAACCAGCGATTATTAGCTTCGAACACCTGTTCTTCGCCAATTCGAATCGTGTAGACCCACAGGGAGACGCAGTGACGACTCTGCTGAAGTTGATGGCTCAACGACAGGGAGGGGAGGGTGCCCATTTGACCGGAGACAGCTTCCTGGGTCCGCTCCGGCTGGACGGGGTGGAGAAGAGACAGCTGGATAAGATCTTCGGTAGCGGATTTTATGCGCAGTTGATGGTTCTTGATGCGGGAGCGTGGAGCACACCGGTCGAGTCTGCTTACGGCTGGCATTTGATTTATATGCATGACCTGGCAGGTCCAGAACAGAGCTCCTTTTCGATGGTACGAGATCAGGTGCTGGCTGACTGGCGCCAGGCCGAACGGCTTGACGCCAGTACAGAGATGCTCGATCAGCTGTTTGCCAGGTATGAGATTGAGACCTCTACGCCTCTACCGGAGACATTTCGTTTCAGGAAAAATCAGCCATGAAACTCCTGGGTCTTGTCTGGGTCATCTTCTTAGTCGTTAGTCCGCCTGTCTTTGCTCATGAGGTGCGCCCCGCCTATCTCCTGTTGGAAGAACAGCCGGAGCAGGTGTTTTCTGTCCTCTGGAAGGTGCCGGCTAAAGGGGGAGTGGGTCCGGCTCTGCAACTTGTGCTGCCTGACAGTTGTCAACGTAAATCCAATCCCCTGGACGAATTGAGGGACGGGTCCTATATCCGCAACTGGGAGATAACCTGTACGCCGGAGGGGCTTGAGGGACAGCTCGTCACGGTAGACGGACTCTCAACGACCCTGATCGATGTCATCGTCAGGGTTGAATGGCTGGATGGTCAATCGTTTCAAACTCTTTTGACTCCTGACCAGACAGAAGCTGTGATCGGCGAAAGACGCGAAGTGCCGCAGCTCTATCACTTTTTTCCCATCGGTATCAAACATATCCTCACCGGGTTCGATCACCTGACCTTTGTTTTTTGCCTCTTGCTCTTTGTGCGCAGATTCATGCCCTTGTTGAAGACGATTACCGCTTTTACCGCTGCGCATAGCTTGACGCTCTTTATGGTTTCCCTGGGATTGCTGACGGTGCCTGCTGCGCCGGTCGAGGTCATGATTGCATTTTCGATTGCCCTGTTAGCCGCAGAGGTCCTTGATAAGAAGGTCGGTTCTGTTCCCAGTGGATGGAAGATTGCTTTTGTTTTCGGTCTGCTTCACGGACTGGGCTTTGCAGGAGCACTGCAGCAAATCGGTCTGCCTCCAGATGATATTGTCTCTGCGTTATTACTCTTTAATTTGGGGGTCGAAGCGGGACAGGTCGCTTTTGTCCTGGTAGTCCTGATTTGTTTGTGGGGACTTGAACGTATCTGGCCCAAGGGGCTGCCGCGGATTGAGCGTTTTGCGACCTATGCTGTCGGGATCACTGCTGCTTTCTGGGTTTTTGAACGCTTAGCCGGTTTTGCTGTTGCCGGCTGAGAACTGCAAACCCTGTTTGTTTCTTCCAGTTTCTTAGCTGAAGTTTCTTTGTGAGAAATCAAACCTCTCTTATATGGGAGGTTTTTCTTTTGTTATTCGCGAACCAATCAGAAAGAGGCCAAAGCGACGACTACCCCCCTTTGTTTGGATGGAAAAGGACCGTTTGATAGTTGGTGATGGGTTGCTTTCGGCTTCTTTAAGTACCTGAAAGTTTTATAGTAATTTGTTTGTTGGATTTATCCATCTCTCTTGTTATTTCGCTAGATGCTGGAAAGTGTAGAGGAGAATTAAATTTCATATAAAAGTGTTTTATTTTTGTTGACACCCGCTGTACTACATTATATAACTGACCATGCAGACAGTTGAGAAACGTTTTTTAACTTACGAACTGACTGACCGGACACATAGATAGGCTTGTTAGTAGCGAAGTGTTGGCTAACTGGTAAACTTCTAAAGCAACGGAGAAATTATGAAAGATCAAACGGAATGGAGTTGGAGTGGCAAGTGGGGCTGGTTAACGTCCTTTTTTGTCGTCGTTTTTGCACTGATGCCCGTATCGCCGGCTGAGGCTATTCGATTCGATTTTGATAGCTTCGAAGGAAGTCTTGATACGACAGTTTCGTACGGCGCCAGTTGGCGAGTGCAAGACCGGAAGAGCAGCTTGGTTGGAATCGCCAACGGCGGCACCAGGACGGGTGTGAACAACGATGATGGCAATCTCAATTATAGTAAAGGGATAATTAGCAACGTTGCAAAGATTACCTCAGAGTTGGACCTGCATAATGACAATATCGGTATCTTTACCCGTGGCTCGGCTTTTTATGATTACGAAAACATGAATGGAGACAGAGACAGGGCTCCCTTGTCCAGTGAAGCAGAAGAGCAGGTCGGTAAAGATGCTGAGCTGTTAGACGCATTCATCTGGACAAGTTTTGATCTTGGTGCGATCCCTGTGCAACTACGTATCGGCGATCAGGTTGTCAGTTGGGGAGAGAGCACCTTTATCCGCAACGGCATCAATGTGATTAACCCGGTTAACGTGTCTGCCCTTCGTCTTCCTGGCTCTGAATTAAAGGAAGGGTTGATACCCGAGGGAATGATCTGGGGTTCTTTCGGTCTGACAGAGAACCTGAGCTTGGAAGGTCTGTATCTGTACGATTGGAGCGAGACTGAGGTCGATCCGCCAGGCACCTACTTCAGCACTAACGATTATGTCGGTGATGGTGGAGAATTCGTGATGCTCGGTGATGGACTGGTCCCCGAGGGAAGGGCACCATTCGCGATTCCCCGGGCAGATACCCGCAATCCTGGTGACTCAGGACAATATGGCGTGGCTGCACGTCTTTTTGTTCCCTCTCTGAACGATACCGAGTTCGGATTCTATTACCTGAACTATCACAGCCGTACTCCTTTTGTCAGTGCTCTTTCTGCAACCAACGCGCGGCCGGATTCCGGAAGGTATCTTAGTGATTATGCAGAAGATATCCAACTACTGGGTCTAACGTTCGCCACCGAGATCCCTTTCGGCGGATTTTCTCTGCAGGGTGAGGTTTCGCACCGCCCGGATGCGCCCGTTCAGATCGACGATGTCCAGATCCTTCGTAAGGCCCTCGGACAATCGAGTCATATTGCAGGTCCTTTCGTGCCCGGTGGCTATGTTCAGGGTTACACCAAATTGGATGTTACCCAAGTGCAGACCACAATGATCAAGGTTTTCGGTCCGACTCTCGGCGCTGATAAGTTCACCCTCGTCGGCGAAGCCGCAGTTCACCATGTACATGATCTTCCGAATCAGGAAAATGAACTTGCTCTTGAAGGTCCCCGTGTCGGTGTTGATGCCACTTCATGGGGATACCGCGTAAAAGCCAAATTTGTCTTCTTTAGGGCTATCGGTCCGATCAATGTGTCACCAAAGGTGGCCTGGCGACATGACGTGGATGGGAACTCGCCATCCTCCGGTACCTTCCTTGAAGATCGTAAGTCGATCTTGCTCGGACTAGGATTCGACTATCAGAATACCTGGAGTGCTGCTGTCAGTTACACCAACTTCTTCGGGGCCGGCGACATGAACAAAATCAATGACCGAGATTTGATTGCATTCAATGTCAAATACTCATTCTAGGAAAAGGGAGAAGAGAAAGATGTTGAAGAGAATAATTACCTTCATAGCTGTCACCTTACTTATGTTGAGTGTCACCGGGATCTGTTCGGCAAAATCGACGACAGAAGAGATCGCTCGGCTTGGCCAGGATCTAACGCCGCTGGGCGCAGAAAAAGCCGCCAACAGTGATGGAACCATTCCCGCTTGGACGGGGGGGATCACCACTCCGCCGGCAGGTTATAAACCTGGGGATCACCATCCTGATCCTTTTGCTGATGAAAAGGTACTCTTTACGATCAATGCCACCAATCTGGATCAATATGCAGACAAGCTGACTCCAGGGCACAAGGCGTTGTTGAAGACCTACGATAGTTTTTTCATGAACGTCTATCCCAGCCATCGTAGCGCCTCGGCACCACAGCGTATTTACGATGCCACCAAGCAGATCGCGGCTACCGCTGAACTGGCGTCAAACGGTAACGGCGTCACTGGTGCCGTCATCGGAATTCCATTTCCTTTACCGGACAACGGACTCGAAGTTCTCTGGAATCATATCCTGCGCTGGCGGGGTAACGCCATAGAGCGTAAGTTCGTCAAGGTTGGTGTTACCCGTAAAGGAGACTACACCCTAAGCACAAAACTTCAGCGAATGAACGTTCAATATTCCCAGGAAGGGATGACGGAAGAAAAACTGGACAATGTGGTATTGCACTATCGGGCCGAAAGTCTGGCACCTGCCAAGCTTGCCGGCAGGATGACTCTGGTGCATGAGACCCTGGATCAGAGTAAGGAACATCGCAAAGCCTGGACCTATAGCCCCGGTCAGCGGCGGGTGCGGCGAGCGCCGAACCTGGCTTTCGATAATCCGGAAGCAGCTACCGATGGTCTGTCAGTTACTGATCAGCTCGATATGTACAACGGTAGCCCAGAGCGTTACGACTGGAAACTGCTCGGTAAGAAAGAGATCTATGTCCCTTACAACTCCTACAAGCTTCACAGCGACAAACTTAAGTATAAGGACATCTTGAAACCGCTACATATGAATTCGGATCACCTGCGTTATGAATTACACCGTGTCTGGGTAGTTGATGCGACCCTTAAGCAAGGGATCAGCCATACCTATAAGCGGCGCACCTTATACGTAGACGAGGATTCCTGGCAGATCTTGGCGGTGGATATTTACGACAATCGGGATCAGTTGTGGCGAGTCTCTGAAGGGCATGGCATCAACTATTATGATGTCCCTACCTATTGGACCACCGCAGAGGTAAATTACGATTTGCCGTCGGGCCGTTACGCCGTGAGTATGCTCAACAATGAAGAAGATATGTACAAGTTCAGCAAGAAATTCGATCTCAAGGAGTTCACGACCAGCTCGCTACGTCGCTTAGGGCGTCGCTAATATTACAATAGGTGGTGGCCAGACTCTTGAGTCTGGCCGCTCACCCCACCAGCGTTCTTTTAGCTCGAATGGGTTATTAAGGTTTAATTGGTGCTTTTATGAATAGTTTGCTCGTTTCTTTGTCCCGATTTCTGCTCATAGCTGGCCTGCTGTTTGGCGGTAGCCTTTTCTGCCCGGCCATCGCTACGGAGTCTGCGGTCAAGGCCCCCCTGGCCGTCCGTTCGTTGCTTCTTGACGGCGCAACCAGCGGCAGTGCACTGGTTACGGTAGGGGAGAGGGGCCACATTCTGATTTCAAAAGACAATGGAAATTCTTGGTTGCAGGCTGTCGTCCCGACCCAGGCGACCCTGACCGCGGTCTATTTTCATGATGAGAAGCTCGGTTGGGTCGTTGGGCATGATGAGGTCATTTTGAAAACCCGAGACGGTGGTCAAACTTGGCTCCAGGTCCATGCTAATCCTGGTGATGATCAACCGCTGCTGGATGTCTGGTTCAAGGATGCCCTGAATGGTTTTGCCGTAGGTGCCTACGGACTGCTTCTCGCCACTGAAGATGGCGGAGACAACTGGGACTTGCAGCCATTCCAACCGGAAGCTTCCGATACTGGAGATGTGCTTGACGATGAAGAGTTTGGCGAGGAATACCACCTCAATCAGATTGCCCATTCAGAAACGGATAGGCTGTACATTGCCGGAGAGGCTGGTCATTTCTATCGTTCGGATGACGGTGGAAAAAACTGGCTGGCACTGGAGACTCCATACAAAGGGTCGTTTTTAGGGGTCTTGCCCCTGGATGGAGACTCTCTGTTGCTGTTCGGTCTGCGAGGGCATATGTTTCGCTCGAATGATGCCGGTGAAAATTGGCAGGAAGTGACAACCGGCTCCGAAGCAATGCTCACCGATGGGCTGCGTCAGGGCGACGGAACCGTTATTGTCGTCGGACTTATCGGTACGATCCTGGTCAGCAAGGATTCTGGGCGTAGTTTCAAATGGCAGCAGCAGTCTGATCGGGTTGGCATAAGTTCCGTCAACCAGACCCAGGATGGAAGTTTAGTCTTGTTTGGCGAAAAAGGGGTGCGGAAAATTGGGTCGGTTGCTCAACTTCTTTCGAAGTGATGCCCAATAGTTATTCGTGTCTGCTTCTCAGCTTACCGCTTAAGACCGGATATGGACTGTAAAGGTATCTACCCGTAATGAGCAAGAAGATGTTGCTCTGTTTGAGGATCGAAAAATGAGATTTCTAGTAACAATAAAAAACACCCTCGAAGAGTGCGTCTTCGGCTTTCGGCCATTAGTGATTGCTGTGTTTATCATCCTGACTCTGGGAATGGGCTGGTCTGCAACTCATATTCGCATCGATGCCAGCTTTCTGAAGCGTCTGCCGCTTAAACACGAATTCATGCAGACCTTCCTTGAGTATAAGGACGAACTGGGTGGCGGAAGTCGAGTCTTGGTTGCGCTAATGGCCAAAGAGGGAGATATCTTCACTCCAGAGTTCTTCAGCACACTCAAGGAGGTGACTGATGAGGTTTTTTTCCTCCCCGGTGTTGACCGAGGACGGGTGAAATCGCTCTTTACGCCAAACGTGCGCTACACCGAGGTGACTGAGGATGGCATTGCCGCCGGCAAAGTCGTGCCGGCTGATTTTACCGCGACTCCCGAGGGCCTTGAACAGGTCAGGAAGAATATTCTCAAATCCGGTGTTCTGGGGCGATTGGTGGCCAAGGATTTTTCCGGGGTCTTGATCGGCGCACCACTGCTGGAAATCGATCCGACAACGGGGAAACGCCTCAATTATCTAAAGGTTTCGCGCGATCTCGAAGAGAAGATCAGGGAGAAGTATGACTCCGAGACCGTTGACGTCCATATTATCGGTTTCGCAAAATTTATCGGTGACATGACCGAGGGAACCAAGCGGGTTTTGCTATTTTTTCTGGTCGCCTTCGTCATTACCGCTTTTCTGGTTTACTGGTATTCCCAATCGTGGAAACTCACGATCGTCCCTCTGGTCTGTTCCCTGGTGGCTGTTATCTGGCAGTTGGGACTCTTGCCGTTGCTGGGTTTCGGCATCGATCCCATGTCAATTCTGGTACCTTTCCTTATCTTCGCCATCGGGGTCAGTCATGGGGTGCAGATGATTGGCGCCACCCGCTCTGAAGCCTACCTCGGGGCGGCTCCTGTGGAGGCAGCCCGCAGAAGTTTTCGACGGTTGTTGGTTCCAGGCTCCATCGCGCTGGCCAGCGATACTATCGGTTTTATTACGATCCTGCTGATCGATATCAGGATGATTCAGGAGATGGCGATCATTGCCAGTCTCGGTGTTGCCGCCATTATTTTTACCAACCTGTTTCTGCTCCCGGTTCTGCTGTCGTATGAGAAGTATGATGCCGCATATATGGCCACAACTGACAGGCGGATCAACCGAATTTCCGGCCTGTGGAATGTTGTCTGCAAGGTTGCGGAACCCAAGCCTGCGGCGATTGTCATTCTGGTTGCGATTGTTCTGTTCGGCTTCGGCCTGTGGAAGGGAGCGGAGGTCAGGATCGGTGATATGCATCGTGGGGTTCCAGAACTGCGGGCCGATTCACGTTACAATCTTGACACCAATGTGATTGTTGACAAGTTCGCTGTCGGGATCGACGTTCTTTCCGTCATTGCTCAGACAGTTCCTGAGGGCTGCCTTGATTACGATGTTATGAAAGATATTGATCGATTTGCCTGGCATATGGCGAATTTGAAAGGAGTCCAGTCGGTTTCAAGCCTGCCTGGACGATCCAAGATCATCAATGCCGGTTGGAATGAAGGGGGTCTGAAGTGGCGGGTGATGCCGCGAAACTCCCAGAACATGGCGCAGAGCGTCCGTGGTGTTCGAACCAGTAGTGGTCTTTTGAATCGCGACTGCAGCGTAATGCCAGTCAAAATTTTTACTATTGATCACAAGGCGGAAACTATTTCGCACATCGTCAACGAAGTGAAGGCTTACCGGGATAAATATCCATCTGAAAAGGTCGAATTCAAACTGGCAACCGGCAATGTAGGGGTTATGGCTGCAACCAACGAGGAAGTTGAGGCCGCCCAATTTCCGATCCTGATCTACGTTTTTTCTGCGATTATCATACTGTGTTACTTCACCTATCGTTCGGTGCGCGCCGTGCTGTGTATCGTTTTGCCTCTTGTGCTGGTATCCGTTCTGGCCTATGCGGTGATGGCCATATTTGAAATCGGTCTCAAGGTCTCGACCTTGCCGGTGGTGGCGCTGGGGGTTGGAGTCGGCGTCGATTACGGCATCTATATTTTCAGTCGCTTAAAGAGTCTGCTGGATGAAGGGAAAAGCCTCGGGGAGGCTTATCATTTGACCCTTGAAATAACTGGAAACGGAGTTGTCTTTACCGGTGTCACCTTGGCGATTGGTGTTGCTACCTGGATGTTCTCGCCGCTTAAGTTTCAGGCGGATATGGGCTTGCTGTTAACCTTTATGTTCCTGGTGAACATGCTGGCGTCAATTCTGTTGTTGCCTGCACTGACGTGTTTTCTGTTGAAGCCAAATCCGGGATGTGAAGAGGTGTCTCATTCGAAAATTTCTATTTGCCAGGTAGAGGACGTCTGAATATTCTGATGCATGGCTTTGGAGGATTTCTCCAGGAGAATTGGGTTTAAATAATTATTAAACAGATCTTAAAGCTCATCACAAGAGAAGAGTGGCTCAGTGAATTGACTGAACGTTCAGAATGAATAGGTTGAAAGAGTTCACTGATGCTTATCTGGATAGGAGTTTAACGTGAGTAACGTTCCTTTCAGGTCGATGCCTGAAATGTTGATGGAAAACGCAAAGAAGTTCGCTGGCAAACCGGCGCTTAGTTATAAAAAAAATGGTAAATATGAAGCCTTGACCTACGAGCTGTTTTATCAGCAGGTCCTTATGACGGCACGCGGACTGCTAAAAGTCGGTGCGCAAGTAGGAGACCGGGTTGCTATATTCTCGGAAAACCGTGTCGGATGGGCTGTGTCGGATTTCGCAATTCAGTTTGCCGGTGGGATCAGTGTCCCGATATACGCAACCAATACGCCGGAACAGGCTGCCTATGTCATCAATCATGCTGAAACGAAAATCGTGTTTGTTTCCTCGCGGACCCAGTACGAAAAGCTTCTCGAAGTGCGTGATCAGATCCCGGGTGTGGAGTTGGTTGTTTCTTTCGAACAATTTATCGGAGACCCGACGCTTCCGGTATTTCATCTCTACCAGTTGGCGGAGCTTTCTCATCCCCTGCAGGAAGAAGAGCAGCTCGAAATAGAGGAGAGGGTCGCAAAGATTACATCTGATGATCTCATCACCATTATCTATACCTCAGGGACCACAGGAGTTCCCAAGGGAGTCATGCTTACCCATGCAAACATGCTGTCAAATGCCTATTACGGTGCGATACGTGCCGGGATCAGAGATGGGGAAGAGACATTCTTGAGTTTCTTGCCGCTGAGTCATGTTCTTGAGCGGACGGCGGGATATTATTCGGTGTTTATGACTGGTTGCCATATGGCATTTGCCGAAAGTGTCGATAAAGTGGTGGAAAATATTGTTGAAGTGCGTCCGACCATGATGGTCAGCGTGCCAAGATTGTTTGAAAAAATCTATTCGCGGATTTATGAAAATGTGCACCAGGCTTCCCCGATCAAACGAAAGCTGTTCCACTGGGCGGTTAATGTCGGGAGCAGGTTTGTTGAACGGAAATATATTCAGCGCCGCTCGCCGGGGTCTTTGGGAATCTGCTACAAGCTTGCCGACAAGCTGGTGTTTGGCAAAATACGGGCTAAGTTTGGCGGCCGCTTACGTGTTTGTATCTCAGGTGGTGCCCCCCTGGACAAAAGAATCAATGAGTTCCTTTGGTCGATTGGTATTCCGACCTTAGAAGGGTATGGGCTGACAGAAACCAGTCCGGTGGTCAGCGTGAACAGCTTTGAAAAGGTAAAATGCGGCTCAGTCGGAACCGTTCTGGATCGGACTGAAGTTCGACTGGCTGAAGACGGAGAGCTGTTGGTCAGGGGACCGCAAGTGATGCGGGGCTATTATAAAGATCCCGAGGCGACCAAAGAGACGCTCAAGGATAACTGGCTTGCGACTGGAGACATTGCAACGATTGATAGCGCCGGCTTCGTGACCATTGTTGACCGTAAAAAAGAGATCATTATCACGGCTGGTGGCAAGAATATCGCTCCTCAGCCGATAGAAAACCATCTCAAGTTGGACAAGTATATTTCCCAGGCTTTTGTTTATGGCGATCGCAAGCCCTATCTGACCGCGATCCTGACGCCGAATATTGAATGCCTTATTGAGTATGCACGTGATAAAAATATCAATTACTTGAACATAGATGACCTGGTTGTAAAGCAGGCTATCCTGGAACTTCTTGCTGAGCGTCTCGAAGTAGTGAACAAAACACTGCCGAGTTACGAGACGATCAAGAGGTTCATAATCCTGCCGCAGGAATTTTCAATTGAAAGCGGTGAGATCACGCCGACCTTGAAGTTAAAAAGGAAAGTCATCTACGAAAAACACAAGGACAGCATTGAAGGTCTATATTATAGCAATGAAAAGAAAGCTGCGGTTTGATTGTTGGATAGCCGCAATTTGCTCATTTATGGTCATGCGCAACCAGCAGTTTACGCAGGAAATGATTCCGTGATGGATACGAATAAAACTATATCGGTAACGGTCAAGCTTTTTGGTGGTTTCGAGTCCCCTCTCTTCGAGGTGGGGCAGGACCCCATGATAGGGATTGCGCTTGAGTTGCCCAAGGGCGCGAGAATTAAAAAAGTCATGGCCTTGGTTGGTTTCGAGCCTTGCTCAGCCCTGCTCTGTTTTGTCAATGGTGAGATGGCAGGTAAGTATAAACGCCTTCAGGAAGGTGACGTTGTCAGTTTTTTCAGGCCGGTTGCCGGTGGTTGAAAACATGCGCAATGAGTGCCATAGACAGGTTATAGAATGAAAGAGTTAAGAGGACCAAGCAATAGGGTGTTGGAAGTCGATCTGTCGCAACAGACGTCTTTCGTTACCACTGTTTCTGCACGCGACAGAGCTATGTATCTTGGCGGCAAGGGCTTGGGGCTGAAACTGCTCTATGACCGTTTGCAACCAGGCATCGACCCTCTTGGCGAACAGAACATTATTGCAATTATGTCTGGGGTGCTTATGGGGACAGGTGCCCCCTGTACTGGTCGGTTTGACGCGGTGACCAAGTCGCCCTTAACTGGGATTATGGTCTCGTCATCCTGTGGTGGTCCCTTTGGTATGCAACTGAAAACTGCAGGCTGGGATGGTCTGATCGTGAGTGGGCGCGCCGAAGAACCTGTTGTGCTTGAGGTGACATCGGATGGTGTCGTATTCAAGGACGCCAGTCACCTTTGGGGGATGGATACCCTCAGTGCCCAGCAGGCTATGGCGGACGGGAAAAAATCCGGCGCTCTGGCAATCGGGCCTGCAG